>JAICTW010000626.1 GCA_025936195.1 Flavisolibacter sp. | reverse complement strand
ATTTAAATGCATACAGACGCTCTCTGCTTCTCGAGTCAACAATCTTCACCGTCACAGACTATACCCACCATCTTTCCATTTGTTATCATTTGCTTTTTGGAGTAGAGAGCACTTTGTCTTAGCTTATACGCAAGCATTGAGACTTGAACGGTACATTTTTCATACGAAACATGTCGTCCTCTAACCAAACTACGTACATATATAATGTGCAATAAAATGACAATGATTGTGATCATCTCTCTAATCTTTCCAAAGAAAAGGAAAAAGAATAAGAGAAAGCATAATTACCAGCAGATTGGAGGCAAAGAGTAAAAGAATAATGATGGCGGGAATGGCTGTAAACTTATCGAAAACGGTTGCTGAAACTTTCATCAGCATTAACAGTTCCGGGATAATAATAGGAAAGCCAAGAATAGCCATGATGGCTGCATTTTGTTGTGCTTTTGCTGCAATGGCTGCCAGAAAAGTAAAGACCAGGCTCAAACTCCATCCACCAAGGAGCACCAATCCAATGAAAGCGGCTGATCGTTGAACCGGAAATTTCATGAACAGTATAAATAAAACAAAACTCAAAGCACTCATCGCCAGCATTAAAACGGAATTGAATAAAAGCTTGGCCAAAATGAAATTGACAGGACTGGTAATGGATTGATAATAGAGCATGCGGTTGCGGCTTTCCTGCAAAAAACTTTTGGCGACAGCATTGATGCTGATGAATAGTTGAATGATCCAAAATAGTCCGATCCATGTCCTTGCATCCGGATCTTCAATAGCCATGTACAAAACAAAAATGGTGGCGCCTACATAAAGCAAAACGCCATAAAAAGCATATTGCTGGCGAATTTCCAGTAAGAGGTCTTTTTTAAAGAGTGTCCATATTTGAGTAAGTGAGTTCAAGCAGATAATAATTGGCTTTTGTTTTTGTCTTTATTCATTTCTTCACTAAGGCTGAAACCATAACTTCTGATTTTTTGTTTTGAAAAGGTTCAGGAATTACTTAGGTCTATTCAGCCCTTCAATAATTCATCTTATTATTTCAATTTTTTATTCTTCTATTATTATCATCAATCAAGTGCTCCATCCAGTGTATAACAATAACGGCATCTGGGTTCATAGGCATTTTTTGCCCCCAACATAATTTGTTCTTCATTAGGAATGATGCGATAGGAATAATTGGCAATATTTCCACACTTTACACAAATCGCATGCAGCTTGGTAACATAATCGGCTTTGGCCATAAGGAAGGGCATTTGTCCAAAAGGATTGCCCATGAAATCCATATCCAGTCCGGCTGCAATAACACGGATACCGCGTTTAGCCAGCTCATCACAAACATTCAAGATCTGATCGTCAAAAAACTGGGCTTCGTCTAATCCAACGACATCCACGTCCTGAGCCATTAATAAAATTGTTTGGGAATTATCAATAGGAGTGGAATGAATATAATTTTCATCGTGAGAAACAATTTTTATTTCATCATAACGTACATCAATGGCTGGTTTGAAAATTTCTACTTTAAGATTGGCGATCTTAGCACGTTTCAACCGTCGTATCAGCTCTTCCGTTTTCCCTGAAAACATAGAGCCGCATATCACTTCAATCCATCCGCGGCGTTCGCCTTTCAAAATCGGTTCGATAAACATTTGAAAAAATTAGGGCTTGTTTGATAGTATTTACAAAGTCTTAGTAATTTTAGGCATATCTTTTCGTTATCATCAGGATATCCTATTTGTTAAGCAGCGAAAGTACCAATTACCATGGAAAGAATCCAGGCACTTATTGACAAGTTGTACCAACAGAAACAACAAAACAGCAATCCTGCACAATTGCTTTTTACTGTTCAATTACTTCAGTCAGAACTTTTAAAACTTCAGCAAAAGAACGGAACGCTTGGCACTGCAAAAGTTGCTGTAACGCTTCCGGTTAATACGAATTTTTATGAAGAGGTTTCTGCCGGGACAGTTGATGCGGTCAAAGAAGAACAGGTGCCTGAACCGGTAATTGAAATGGTTGAAATGCCCAAACCTGTTGAACAGCTTTCTTATCAGCAAAAAGAATATACGTTGCCCCGTCCCGTTTTTACTGAAGCAATTTCAGAAGAACCTGTTTCCCGCTATGCTCCTCAGCCACAACAAGTATTAAATCCTGCGTTTGCTTCCCATGTGGAAACACCAACACTTGTTCAATACCAGTCAAAAAAAGAAGTGAACGAAGCCATTTCCGAGAAAAAAGAATCGTTGAATGATCGTTTGAAGCAGGATAAAACAGAACTGGGAAGTGTTTTAAAAGATTCACCTATAAAAGATTTGCGCAAGGGAATTGGCATTAATGATCGTTTCACATTTGTGCGGGAATTGTTCCGGGGCGATGATGCTTTTTATGAAAGAAGCATTAAGACCATCAACAGCTTTCATATTTTTTCTGAAGCCGAGTACTGGATCAACCGCGAATTAAAATATAAGATAGGATGGGACGATGACAAGGAAGCTGTAAAACACTTTTATCATTTGGTAAGAAGACGGTTCTCCTGAATATAATGAAGGATTTTTTGAGTAGCACCGGTGTGTCTCTCCACATAACTCCTGACAGCTTCTCCGGCTTTTGATAATTCGCCTGGATCATTGAAAAGATGGTCCAT
>JAICTW010000097.1 GCA_025936195.1 Flavisolibacter sp. | reverse complement strand
AAGGACCTTCAACACCAATGACTGGATGAGCAAATACTACGATAAGCTGATGGAGTATGTGCAGAATGGTGGTAACTACATTGTTCAATACAGTCAGGCAAACAGTCTTCGCGGAGGAAAAATGGGGCCCTATGATTTTGCTTTGTCCAACAAAAGAATTACCGATGAAAATGCGCCGGTAACTTTTTTACAACCCAATCATCCGGTACTTAATTTTCCGAACAAGATCACAGAGGACGATTTCAAAGGATGGATTCAGGAAAGAAGTATTTATCATGCCGACCGCCTTGATTCCAATTTTCAAACCATATTGCGCATGAACGATCCGGGAGAAGCTCCTGATGATGGTGCGTTGGTAATTGCCAAATACGGCAAAGGATATTTTACCTATACAGGTTTGGTTTTCTTTAGAGAACTGCCTGCAGGCGTGCCGGGTGCCTACCGGTTACTTGCAAATATTATTGACTTAAACAGGAAAAAAGAATTTTGATGGCGGAGAGGAAACCGGATCAGACGAGAGGAGTTATGTCGTTTGCGCTGATCATTATTGCCGGAATTATCATTGGCGATTTTTTGAAAAATGTGAAGATTGGTTTGATCATAGGATTGGCGTTAGGATTGCTGGGATCGGGATTTTTAAGGAGAAGATGAATCAGCACATTAGCACACTTGCATATTAAACTTATGGATGATCAAAAAGATAAAGTGCCTTTATTTAAAAGCTGGACATACTGGTATGTGCTGGTGATCGGCTTTCTTATTGTATTGATCATTCTTTTTTATTGGTTGACCAAAACCTTTGCATGAGCCAATTAGACTGGATTGTACTTGCTGTAAGTTTGATTACGGTGATCCTTTATGGGATTTATCGCAGCCGCACCAGTCGTAACCTTGATGGCTATTTTCTTTCTAACCGCAGCATGAACTGGGGGCTCATTCTTTTAAGTATTATGGGCACACAGGCAAGTGCCATTACTTTTATTTCCGCACCTGGACAATCCTACACGGATGGCATGCGGTTCGTGCAATACTATTTTGGATTGCCTATTGCAATGATTGTGATCTGCATCTTCTTTGTTCCTATTTTTCACAAGCTGAAAGTTTATACCGCTTACGAATATTTGGAAGGACGCTTCAATGGAAAAACAAGAACACTCACTTCATTTTTATTTCTGCTGCAAAGAGGCTTATCAACCGGCATCAGTGTTTTTGCACCGTCCATTATTCTTTCTTCTTTGTTTGGCTGGAATATTTACTGGACCAATATGTTCATGGGTGGACTACTGATCATTTATACAGCGAGTGGCGGAGCTAAAGCTGTTGCTTATACACAGCAACTGCAACTGATCATCATTTTTACAGGAATGTTTTTGGCGGCTTACATGGTGGTAAAAATGTTGCCTGCGCATGTTGGATTTTCAGATGCCTTGTATGTAGGCGGAAAGCTGGGCAAGATGAATGTAATTACAACGGGCTTTTCAAAAAATGGTTTTGACTGGAGCGATCAATACAATTTGTTCAGTGGCATCATTGGCGGTTTTTTTTTGGCGCTTTCTTATTTCGGAACAGATCAATCGCAGGTAGGAAGATATTTAACTGCAAGATCAGTAGCGGAAAGCAGAATGGGATTATTAATGAACGGCCTTGTAAAAGTGCCCATGCAATTTTTGATCTTGTTGATAGGTACACTGGTCTTTGCTTTTTACCTGTTTAATAAGGCGCCGGTCTTTTTTAATGAGAAACAGATCTCAAGGCTTGAGAATTCTGTTTATAAAGATTCTTTTTCCAAAGCACAGCAGGTATATGATCAAGTGGCAATGCAAAAACAAAAGGCCGTTACTGAATTTTCTTTGGCATTAGACTCGAGTAATCAAAAACAGATTGACAATAAAGGAGAGCAGCTAAAGAGTTTACAAAACCAAAGCGACTCCATTCGTAAAAAAGTAAAACAATGGATCAGTAAAACAGGTGGTGATGATAATGATACTAACTATATTTTTCTTCGTTTTGTAGTTACTTATTTACCGGCAGGATTAGTAGGATTATTAATTGCCATTATTTTCCTGGCTTCCTGGGGAAGCATTGCAGCTGCATTAAATTCTCTTGCTTCATCTTCCATGGTGGATTTTCACAGGAGGTTTTCTAAAAAAGAGATCAGGCCGGAAGATGAGTACCGCATCTCGCAATGGTACACACTTGCGTGGGGATTGTTTTGTATTGTAGTAGCTATGTTTACGTACAACATCGGCAACAGCCTGATTGAAGCGGTGAATATTCTTGGCTCCTTGTTTTACGGAGTGATACTAGGCGTATTTCTTGTAGCTTTTTTCTTAAAAAAAATAAGGAACGGAAACGTTGTTTTTACTGCGGCTTTATTGGCGGAGGTGGTTGTATTGGTAGTTTTTATTCTTACCAAAATTCCCGCTGCAAAATTTAAGTTGGGTTTTCTCTGGCTCAACCCCATCGGGGCTTTTGGTGTAATCCTGTTCAGTTTGCTGTTGAATACAGTGATGAATAAGCCTGCTACGAAGAAGATAAATTAATTTTCTGCGGTGCTCAATAACTACATGAGCGGTTACAATTATGCGTTCAGTTCTTTTTAGCTTTATACTATTCCATTCATTTGAAGAAATCGGGCACATGTAGCAAAACAACTTAAACAAGCTATATGAAACCTCTTTTCTTTACTGCAGCCCTCTTTATTTTTTGTACTTCTTTTTTAACGGATGTTGTAAGCAATTCAAAAGCGCTGAGTGATTTTCGCTGGAATACAGTTGACATTACTGTACAACGTTTAAGCGGCGCACGTGTGCTTATTGCATGGCATACGCAGGGCGAAGGAGACCAGGTGCGTTATGAAGTGATGAGAAAGCATGGCAAGAACATGCAGTTTATTTCGCTTGGAATTATTAAGTCGAAATCCAATGAAGAAAGTCTTGCTGATTATTCATTCATTGATATCAATGATTATCCAGACAGCAGCTATTATTGTTTAAAAAAAACAACTGCTGACAATGTGGTTTTTTATTCTCTTACAAAAACTGTTGAAGGTGTGGAGCAGGAGCGTTGAACTGTGTGCATACATCCGACAGTTTCCGAATGATTGAATGTAAAAGGAATAGCACTTATCTTGCCATTGCCTGTTAATTGCCATCTTGGTAACAGAATAAAAAATCCGGCTTGTAAAAATGAGTATTCAACAAACATGATCTTTTTACTTAGCCCGTGGATTTCTTTCAAGCAGCCATCCAAGCGAAACTCCGGCAATGCGGTGGAAAATTTTGGGGCCATCATCTGCATTGTTCATACTGCCAAAGCCGTACTCATAAAATGCAAAAAGCATAAGACCTCTGCCGGTTTCATAACCAAAATGGAGATCGGCCTGTGCACTGAAACGCCCATAATCACCAAAGCTGAAAATCATCGGACGATCAATACTTTCTTTGCCGCCTGACCCACTTATAGAATCAAATTGCTCACGGCCTTTAAATGCATAATCTACGGCAGGTCCAAATCTTACAAAAAAATGTGCGGCGTTTTTATTGAAATCATATTGAAAGAGAGGCGCTACTTCAATAGTTTGAATAGTAGTGTTGTTGTTCTTTGCATGTTCAGCAGGAGGAAAGGCGGAATTGTTGAGTGTAACCTTATAACCTTTTAGACTGTAATAAATGGAAGGGAAAAAATAAAGCTGATTATCGAACTCTACTTTAGAGGCCACACCAGCCATAAAGCCATATTTGAATGTAGCAGGTTGTTTGATCTTGTGTACCATGTAACGTGCTGAGGTGGTTTGCGGGCCTGCAAAAAAAGCAAACTGAACTTGTGCCTGACTTGTTGAAAAAACAAAAAGAACGGTAAGAGCAATTAAAAATCTTGGGTTCATAAGCTACAAACAATAAAACGGTAAAAATAGGGAATACAAGTTGTGTATCATAATACCAAAAAGAAGTATCTGAGATTAATCAGGATTTTAAAAAAGATACTGGCGTACTTTTGTGCAATTTTAAAATTTTATCTGATGAAAAAGATTTTTTATTTAGGAGCAATTGCAGTTTCCTGTTTCTTCATTTCGTGTAATGGCGGAGGTAATAAGCAAAACGAAAACACCGAAAGCAAGCCGACGACGGCGGCGCCTGGTGAAAACAACGCAGTTTCAAACAATGTGGATCTTACAGCGAACGACCAGTTGAAGTTTAGCACAAATGAAATCCATGTAAAAGCAAATGAAAAGGTTACGCTTACTTTAAAAAACATTGGCACCATGCCTAAAGAAAGTATGGCTCATAATTTTATATTGCTGCCCGATGGAACTGATCTGGCTTCATTTGCCAAAGAAGCTCTCAATGCGCCGGATCATATTCCTTCCGATCCCAATATTATTGCGCATACAAAATTGCTTGGACCTGGTGAATCAGACACAATTGAATTTACAGTGCCTGCGGGAACATACACTTACATCTGCAGTTTTCCCGGACACTATATGTCAATGACCGGAGTTCTTATTGCGGAGTAATTTGTTTTACATTTTTATAAAAAAGAATCTTCGAAAGGAGATTCTTTTTTAATGTTTTGACTGTTTCATTTGCTGATAAACTCGCCGGATTTATTCTTTGGAATGGATAAGGACTTCCATTCACCGGCTTTGATCCATTTTCCTATGTAAACAATTTGTCCAACATGCGAGCAATAATGCGCCATCTGCCGATTGATTGCATCTACTACATTCAACGGCTGGCTGCGAATGGTAATTGTTTTGGAAAGATCATTTTCGGTTAACGATTCCAAAGTATCCAGAAAAACTTTCCAGCCTTCCTTCCAATTATCTACCAACTGCTGTTTGGAAAGTTGAGGCAATTCAAATTCATCATCTCTTTTACGCCATTCTTTCTCGCCATCTTCGGTAAGGAAGTTTGTCCAGCGGCTTAACATATTGCCGTATAAATGTTGAATGATCACAGCAATGCTGTTCGATTCTTCATTCGGTTGAAAATGCATTTCTTCATCATTCAATTGCTCAAATGTTTTTTCGCCAAGAAGCTTGTATTCTTTAAAGCGTTTGATCACGGAATCCAAAAAAATTTTCTCGATCATAATCCTAATTTTTAATTGTTCATTTCAAATTAATTAAAATCCTTCCGCATCATCATCACCGCGATTATCTGCCACGGCTTCAAAACTTCCATCCGGTAAAACCTTGATCACTTCTGTTCTTCCAATACTTCCACGTTCGACGATTTTATATCCCATTTTTTCCAACGCCTCTCTTGTTTGCTGCGGGAATGTTTTTTCCACATCAATCTGGTCGGGAAGCCATTGATGATGAAATTTTGGTTTGTACACTGCATCTTCCGTGCTCATGTTAAAATCAATGATGTCAACTATAGTTTGAAAAACAGAAGTAGGAATGGTAGTTCCTCCCGGAGTTCCTATCACTAAAAACGGTTTATTGTTTTGCAAAACAATGGTCGGCGCCATGGAGCTTAGCATTCGTTTGCCCGGTGCAATGGCATTGGCTTCGCCGCCAACAGCACCATATAAATTGGGTGTTCCGGGTTTGGAACTGAAATCATCCATTTCATCATTCAAAAAGAAACCGGCGCCGCCAACTACGGTTTTGCTTCCGTAAGAATTATTCAACGTAGTGGTTACCGATACAGCATTTCCATCATTGTCAATAACATCCAAATGCGTCGTCTGCTCACTTTCTTTCGGTATCAGTCCGGGTTTGATTTGCTGACTGTTTCCTGCAACGCCGGGCTGGTAATCTTTCATCCGTTCTTTTAAATAACTTTCAGACGTTAGTGTTTTTTCAGGCACTTTATAAAAATCAGCATCGCCCATGTATTCAGCTCTGTCAGCGTACGCTCTTCTTTCTACTTCGGTCATTAACTGCACTGCCTGCGGAGATAAAAAACCATAAGAAGGCAAAGGCTTGTCTTCTACCATCTTCAACATTTGATTTAATAAGGTCCCTCCGCTGCTGGGCATAGGCATACTAACAATAGTGTAACCTTTATAATCAAATGAACGTGGTGTTCGCCATTTAGCTGTGTAATTTTTAAGATCGCTCAAGGTCATAATGCCGCCTCCGCGTTTCATTTCATCAACGATCAATTGAGCAGTAGTGCCTTCATAAAAACCTTTTGCTCCTTTATTGCGAATACGCTTTAATGTATTGGCAAGGTCCTTTTGAATTAAGGTGTCGCCTCCCTTCCATTTTGTATTTCTTTGAAATGCGGACGGTGCTGTATTGTATTTTGATAAAGCATCCTGAATATTATTCAGAGAAGCTGCTTCGTGATCAGTAATTACAAAACCTTTTTCGGCCAGATCAATCGCGGGCTGAATTAATTTTTTGAAAGGAAGCTTTGCATATCTGGCAGATTCAAATAAGCCGGCAACTGTTCCAGGCACTCCGCTTGATAAATGTCCATTTATACTTTTGCCGGGTATTACATTTCCGTTTTGGTCCAGGTACATGTCGCGGGATGCAGCAGCAGGTGCCGCTTCGCGATAGTCGAGCGTAAGTGTTTGTCCATTGGACAATCGTGCTACCATAAAACCTCCGCCGCCAATATTACCGGCGCCTGGATAAACCACCGCTAGTGCCAGTTGTGTGGCAATGGCCGCATCAATGGCATTGCCTCCCTGCTTCATAATTTCAACACCTACTTTACTTGCCAAAGGATGGGCCGATACTACTGCTCCGTTTTTAGTTGTGATTTTTTTAGTGATGCTGTATTGATAAGGATTGATGTCAATCGCCTTGCGTGAAGTGTTGCAAGAGAAAGCAAATAACAAAAACAGTATCCAGTATGTTTTTTTCATAACAGAGGTATTGATGTTGAAATTACAAAGCTTATCGAAACAAATAATTTTACCTGATGTTACATCGAAGTTGAAATAGGAAAAGATCTGATCAAAAATTATTTTAGTTCCTTCAGATGTATATTATGCATATCGTTGAATTTTTCCAGGCAGAGTGCTGAATTTTCTTTTGGTATGCCAATGAGCATGCGGCAAAACAATTGCATTTCATTTTGCAGCACAGTGCATCCAAAGCGTTTCACTACCATCATCACTTCATTCATCAATGTATAATCGAACTGCAATTCATACTTCATCAAAATTGGCTTTTGAACAATGGGTGTTAGTTGTAAAGCCAATGAAGCGGAAGTTTTATATGCATTGATCAAACCCGGAACACCTAACAAAGTGCCACCAAAATAACGGACCACCACTACGGCTGTATTGGTCAGTTCTTTACTATCAATTTGTCCCAGAATAGGTTTGCCTGCCGAGCCGGAAGGTTCACCATCATCAGCCGAACGAAAATTATTTCCGTCTGTTCCTAAGCGATAGGCAAAGCAATGATGCGCCGCTTTGGAATGCTCTTCCTTCAACGCCTTCAATTGTTTTTTGAAATCGTCAGTAGTCTGAACAGGAAAAGCGTAAGCCAGGAATTTGCTTCCTCTGTCTTTAAATTCAGCAACCGACGGCTTTTCAATTGTATAAAAATGATTCATGAATTCGTTCCCTTGTTTTTATAGGTCCGTATCACATCTGAAAAAATGCGTTCTGTTTTTTTTAATGCAGCCTGTTTCAAAACCGGAGCAGGCAGGCCTTCGCCAATGAATAGTTCTTCATTGGTAATCACTCTTGCTTCATCCCATATTTCTTCATCAATAAATGATTGCAATAAATAAGCGCCACCTTCTATTAGTACCGATTGTATGTTCATCTGGTATGAAGCATTCATCATCTGATGAACTAAACTTACATTCTCGGTAACCTGATAATAACCTACACTTATTTTTTTTAATTCATCTATGGTTATTTTTTCAAAAGGCAAATTGTGTTTT
>JAICTW010000039.1 GCA_025936195.1 Flavisolibacter sp. | reverse complement strand
ACTGTTCTTCAAATGGCGGATATATCAGAGCACTTGGATTTTCAGACGAGCAGGTCAACAACACTAAAAACGAACAGCCGGTAAACGGCGCCACTAATAAATGATGTGTACATGAAAACAGAACTATTATTCAATTCAATGAAAAAGAATTTTGGAACAGCAGTATTTGGATGTTCACTTCTTTCTTTGATGTTATCAGCAAATGCGCAACCCAAGAAACCTGTTGATCAGAAAAAAGATAAAACTGTCAAAGTATATACAACGGCAATGAATACTTCTTACCGGATAAGTCCTTTAGAAGATATTCAGTTTACAAATCCGGAGCCTATAGTGGAACGCAAGGTTTTTGTTTTTGTAGATGACACGCACAGTTTTCAAACCATGCTGGGTATTGGCGGCGCCATCACTGATGCTTCGGCTGAAACTTTCGCCAAACTAAATCCTGATCAGCAAAAAGAATTGCTCACCGCTTATTACGATCCTCAAAAAGGAATTGGTTATACATTGGCGCGAACCAATATTCAAAGCTGCGATTTTTCAAGCGGCAGCTATAGTTATGTTGAAGACAATGATAAAGACCTGAAAACATTTTCAGTAAAACATGATGAAGAGTTTCGCATTCCTTTGATCAAAAAAGCAATGGCTACTGCGGGAAAACTTACAATATATGCAAGTCCATGGTCGCCGCCGGCCTGGATGAAGGACAACAATAATATGCTGCACGGAGGAAAATTGTTACCGCAATATGATCAGGCATGGGCAAATTTTTATGTGAAGTTCATCAAGGCTTATGAAAAAGAAGGCATACCTATTTGGGGCATTTCTGTTCAGAACGAACCGATGGCAGTTCAAACATGGGAGTCTTGCGTATATACTGATACCGCTGAACGTGATTTCATTAAAAATTATCTCGGCCCCACTTTGCAGAAAAATGGAATGAGCTCCAAAAAATTAATTGCATGGGACCACAACCGCGATCTTGTTTATCAAAGGGCCAGCACTATTTTAAATGATCCGGGTGCAGCAAAATATGTTTGGGGCATTGGCTATCACTGGTATGAAACCTGGACAGGTGGCGATATGCTTTTCAACAATGTGCAAATGGTTCATGAAACCTTTCCTCAAAAAAATCTAATCTTCACTGAAGGATGTGCAGAAAGATTTAATCCTGCAAAAATATATGACTGGAGTCTTGGTGAAAAATACGGACGCTCCATGATCCATGATTTTAATGCAGGTACTGTTGGCTGGACCGATTGGAATATTTTATTGGATGATAAAGGTGGTCCTAATCATGTTGGAAATTTTTGTTTTGCTCCCGTTCATTTCGATCCGGTGAAAGGATTGGAATACACCAACTCTTATTATTACATTGGGCATTTTTCAAAATTCATCAGACCAGGCGCCAAACGCATCAATGCTTCCAGCAACAGAAGTGGATTGCTGGCTACAGCATTCAAAAATACCGATGGCAGTATTGCTGTTGTAGTGATGAACGGCTCTGACCAAAAAATGGATTATCAATTGTATGTAAAAGGAAAAGAGGCAAAAACCACCAGCCTGCCACATTCCATTACTACCCTGGTATTCCAAAGCTTTTAGTGAAGCATTGTTGTTTAAAATCAGAAAATGAAAACATCATTCCGACGCAGGCTTATCATTGCATGCTGCTGTTCTGTTTTGATCTTCAGCTTCAGCGATTGCCATAAAAATAAAACTCCGGATAATGGCGGAGGCACTGTTCCCACTCCGCGTCCTGCTCATTCAGATGTGGATTTTTATTTGACAACCGGCAATCAAACTTCGTTGTTGCAAAAGCAAAATACACCGCTGGCTTTTAAAACGGCTTCCAATGGTTATCCCGAAATTATTGTGGACAGTTCTCAAACCTATCAAACTGTAGATGGCTTTGGATTTACGCTTACCGATGGAAGTGCTTCTTTAATTTCCGGATTGCCTTCTTCCATGCAAAATGATTTGCTGAAAGAATTGTTTGGATCAGATAGTAACTCCATTGGCATCAGCTATCTGCGTATAAGCATTGGCGCTTCTGATTTAAGTGCTTCTGTTTATACCTATGATGATATGCCTGCAGGACAAACCGATGTGAACTTAGACAACTTCAGCCTGCGCAAAGACCAAAGCAATGTAGTACCCGTGTTGAAATCCATTTTGGCCATCAATCCCAAAATAAAAATCCTGGGTTCGCCATGGACACCACCAACATGGATGAAAAGCAATAACAATTCCATTGGAGGAAGTTTGCTGCCACAATACTATAGTGTGTATGCTAACTATTTTGTAAAATACATTCAGGCCATGAAAGCAGAAGGCATAACCATTGATGCCATTACACCGCAGAATGAGCCATTGTATGGTGGGAATAATCCAAGCATGCTCATGTCTGCAACAGAGCAAGCCAATTTTATTAAAAATAATTTGGGTCCCGCTTTTACGGCTGCAGGTATCACAACAAAAATTATCGTGTACGATCATAATGCCGATCATCCGGATTATCCTTTGACTATTTTGGATGATGCGGGTGCAAGGCAATATGTTGACGGATCAGCATTTCATTTGTACGCAGGAGACATCAGCGCTTTATCAACGGTGCATGTTGCTTATCCTTCTAAAAATATTTATTTCACGGAACAATATACTTCCTCCACCGGCGATTTTGCAGGCGACCTGAAATGGCATTTAAAAAATGTGATCATTGGTTCTATGCGCAACTGGAGCCGCGTTGCACTGGAATGGAACCTGGCAAGCGATCCATATTATTCCATTCATACACCCGGCGGATGCACCACTTGTAAAGGAGCGATCACCATTATTTCCGGAGTAACAAGAAATGTTGGTTATTATATTGTGGCGCATGCTTCTAAATTTGTTGCTGCAGGTTCTGTACGAATTGCAAGCAATATTGCAGGAAGTTTAAACAATGTAGCTTTTCAACGTCCTGACGGAAAGAAAGTATTGATTGTGGAAAATGATGGCAGCACGTCGCAAACTTTCAGTATCAATTTTAATGGCCGGCGGGTAACACCAACTTTGGATGCAGGTGCGGTAGGAACCTTTGTGTGGTAGTGATGAATTGATGTTATTTAAAAAATTATTGAACATTGGTTATTTCAATGGGATATTTTTTAGGCTGATTTGAGTTTGGAAGAACAAATGATGATGTGCTATGCCGTGTTACTCCCGTTACCATAAATTTCAACCATGACCTCTATAAAAGAAAAAGCCCCGAAGAACACCCCGGGAACCAATTCAATTTTAAATCAAAGCTCTTTTTTTGTTATGACTTCATGTGACTATGTCTGTTTCACATCAATACCTTAACCTTAAGTAACTCCGATATAATAAAGTTAGGAAATCAAATGATTCAACTAAAAAAAATTTCTTCTTTTTTATAAAGTTTTTTTGCATTTTTTGCAACTGAACTCAGGAAGCTATTAGATTCAGAAACTGCTCTCTGAAACTCTTCTTCTGACCGCACTAACACATCAGACTGCAACCCAAATTCACGAATGAAAACCTCTACCCTTTCTGCTATGTAATCACCGGCTTCGTCGTGTTTGGTTACAATCAAAAGATCAAGATCGCTGTGGACATTCTGCTTCCCTTCGGCAAAAGACCCGAACAAAAAAATTTGTTCGGGTTCCGCTACAGCTATAATATAGGCTACAATTTTCTGAAGCGTTCTTTCCATTTAGTTTCCCAGTTGTACCAATATAAAACAATCATTGATCTTATCATCTGTCAGCGACTTGAAATCACCGGCAGCGTCTAATTTTAATTTCAATGACAAATCGCCCAAAGCATTTGGTGTAACCGCTGCAAGATTTGGCGTACCATGATGCACATTGGAGAACGACGGATCAGGTGAAACAGCAATGCCATTGATGTAAGCTGTATTTGTCAATTTGATATTCGAATTAAAATCACCACCGTAATTGCTTTCAATAAACAGATCCAGCTTCTTGATCTTAAGTGTATTCAGTTTGCTCCTGATATAGAATGGGAAAAGCTCAGGCTTTAGTGTTATGGTTAACTCCTGGTCTGCACCGCCAACCGGATTAAGGAACTTATACCATTCTGTTGCGAATTCATGTTTCAAACTGAAAAGCCTTGCTGCGGTACCAGGTATAAGTGTTTGCAAATAAGCTAACGATGCTGTTGTTAATTCACCACCACCACTCCTTGCTGAATAGCTGATATGGATGATCACATCTGATAAGGAAGCAAAGTCAAACTGGTTGTTGGTCTTCGGTAAACTGATCTGCCAGTCCGAAATAACTCCGGCTCCTTCAAAAGGCAGGTAACGATCGTCATTGAAATTTAATTCAAACATGCCATTGTCATTTTGTGCATGACTTGTTGCAATGGATGTGATGGAACCATACCGTACCTGGAAACGTGTATCATCTTCCTGTTCTTCATACTTACCTCCGCTTAATGTATTGTCCATCCTGATCTTGTTTTTCACCAACGACAAAGTGCAATTGATGCTTGTGTATGGTCCGGCCACGCAAGGAATAGAAACGGAAACATTCCTGAGCCTCCGCATATAATGACCTGAATAATCCATATCAAATATCCATTCCGGCAAAGAGAGCAAGCATTGCCCTGTTTCCTTAAGTGTGATCAGGCTTAATGGCGATACCTGCGCCAAAGAGATATGTTTCGTGATTTCGAACTCACGTTTGTTGATGTCCAGATACGAAGCTTCCAATCTTCGCAAGTCAGTTAGTAAGCTATCACCTGCCATTAATCCTTTCTTCAAACTATCCCAATATCCAAATTGAATGAAATTGGAATTGAGAATTCCTAATTCATACTGGTAACATTTCTCGGCTTTTTTCGCCATATCGTAAGCCAACTGGTAGGCCTGGAAATAAATGGTTGACACCTGCCCGATCATCCAGTTATACAATTGACTATTGGTGTACTTGTTCTTCAGGTAATCATCTACTGCTCCGGCGTTTTCAATTTGCAATTGTTGATTTTCCAAATCTTTCTCAGCAATAGCCTGTCGTATCATGGCAGCATTGATCTGAAATTGCATTTGATCAATTTCTATTTTAGCTTGTTCTGCCTGAAAATCCCATTCTTCTTTTCTGCGCACATAACCTGCAATGGTATATAACAATGAAGCGTTTTTATCTGCTGCCGCCGCAATTGACGATAAGGTTTCAACTGCAAATTGTGCTGCCATACTCAGTTTGGTTCCCGTAGGTAATTCAGCATTCGCTACAGGACTTCCACCAAAACCTGAGGCGCCAACAACAAAGTCAGGGATTAAAGCAAGTCCGCCTGCGAGAATGTGGCCCATAGCAATACCAGTTTCTGCAAGTGCGGAAATGCCCGATAATCCGAGTCCGAATCCCTCCAATACATTGACAGCATCTCTCGATTCATAATAATTCTTTTTTGATTCCGCCAATGCTTTTGCCTGATTGAGACTACCAATTGATTCCACAGCTTCATCAACCTGTTTTTCTTTTATGTCTTTAATCGCATTTAAGAGTTGTATCTCCTGTTGTGATCTTAGCAAAGACAATTCTTCCGCATCCTTTTTCTCCAGTACACTTAACAGCTTATCACCTAATTGCTTTACATCATTGCAAAACTCAACGGCTCTCTGGTACATTACACGAAAACGGTAATTAGGTGTGGCCGTGGCAATGTCGTCAAGCACACTGCTTAGGTCTACTCCTGCTGCGGCAGCTTTCACTAATAATGCAGGATCAATTGGCGGCTCAAACAAAGGAAGCTGACGAAAGACGCCTTCAATGTTCATTGAATTCCTGATCTTGAAGAGGCGGTCTTCCACTGTGTCCCAGTAATTCAGTAACAAATCATTATTCGGAATTGCAAAATAGAAAGTGTCAATCTTTGGCATGGGTTCATCACCGTCTTTAGAAGCCACAACTTCAATTGGGGATAACGTATTTTCAATCAACACATCCACCTTTGCATTTCCAAACGCATCAAGATTAGCTTCGAGCTCCTTGAACGAAAGATCTTTGTGATTAACATTCGGAACCCTTTGCGGCCTTTGTCCCAATATTTCATAAGCCAGCATGTACAATAAGCTTGCTTCATTGATAGATTCAATCGTATCTCTCCTAAACAACTGATCGGCCCATGCAATGATGTTGTTGAGATATTTCATCACCACATTTTTCTGGTAAGCCACGGGACGATAACGGGCAATAAGATGCGGCTTGAAAGGATTGTTCCTCCATGCTTTTAGTTGCTCCTGGTAATCGGGGAGATTGATGTTGCTCAAAATGCTTTCAATTCTTTGCTTGCGGTAATCATCCGAATTATATTCAAAGAATGGTTTGGTGATCCAATACCGTTGAGGTGTTGGCAGATCTTCCACATCCGTAGGATTGAAAATATAATGGAACCACCGCATGGCTTCTTCAAAACGCTGGTTCTGACTTAATCTGCAGGCGATCATTAATGGTGCATGAAAAAATAATTCCCAATTGTAAATTGACATGGCTCCGCCAAACGAAAAATCAACAATGTCCTTTTGTGCGGTAGCATCTGCAACAGTCTGGCTGGTTGGCGAATAGGAATTAAAGTCAAACGTATCGGATGGTGCAAAATTTTGAGGATTCGTCTGGATCTTTCTTGTAAGCAATCCGTCAATTCCGCTACGGTTCAATTCGCGAATAAACAAGGTAGTATATGGATGATAGAAAGGAAGGAACCTGTATTTACGAATCTTGTTCTGCACCCTTCCGTAATTATCCAATACATCCTGCCACTCGGGCTTTACAAAAAATGCCCGCTTCATATCCTGGTAAAATACAGGGTGGTCAGTTAATGTGTTCAACTGAAGATCCTGTTGGGTAATGACCAGCTCAAATGGACTGATCGCCGCACTCATTAAATTTTGAGTGGTGTTATTCTCCAATACCCGCAACTGGCTGGTGTTTACATTATGGTTCAAATTGTTCCGCAGCTTTGTAGTATAGAAATGCATGCCATTAGGCAAACGAAGCCTTGGCCCAAATTCTACGACACTAAGTTTTTCAACACTCCTGTTCTCACTGAAATTATTGTTTACATACTCGAAAGAATCCGATGCGATCAATGCATTCCTTGGGCTGGCAAACTCAAAATGATAGCTGCCTGCCAGTGCTTTCATTTTTACCTCTTTCACTTCGCCGTTGAAAATAAAAGAAGAGGAATGCCAGGGCAGGAAGGTTTCATTGAAAGAATTGCCGGTAAGACTTACCGGATTGTTCTCCTCAGTCTGGAACGGATCGTAAAACTTTCTGCTATTGAATTCTTTCGATGTGCTGATATAAATATCAAGATAAAGTTCATTCAGTTTTGCATTGTAATAAGGCTTCAGGTTGTAAGAATAATGAGGCCTTTCCCAGGGATGTATCAATTTTTGTTTGGAAATTTTCTTTGTGCTCCAGCCTTTTGTTTTTTTAACCGTCCAGCCTAATTGTACTTCAAGCACCTTCATGGGCTCAGGCGTATCTGTTGGACCAGTGGTTGCTTTTGCAGCGGGTGATTTATGCGATTTCATTGGCTTTTCCATAAACGTAAGCCAGAAGAGATGCAGCTTACGGTTATACACAACCGGTACTACATGGTCTCCCGCAATATCAACATCAATTTTTTCCCAGGCCGACCAGGTTGAATAATTCATGTCATAGCAGCGGTAATAATAAACAGATGGCGAAGATTTGGTTCTGCCGATAACATGAACAAGGTTTCTTTCAAAACCCACTGCTGCAGAAAGGTCTTCCATCTCATGATAAAGACCACAAACTTCCAGGCTGGATATTTCATCTACTTTATGCAGATAATTTAAAAAGGCTTCTTCAACATTTTCCTGTATCACTTCTTTTTGCATGATCTCTTTTTCCAGTTCATCAAAGAACGGCGACTTATCATCACGCAACTCCGGCTCAATCCAGTTCTCAGGATAAAAAAATACTTTGCGATTGGCTTCCCATATCCGGTAATTTTTCATCCACTTCCATTGCGACCATGCATTGGGAGAACTGACATCGTCTTTTTCATCCTGGCTTACTTTAACGTACCGGTTTTCCAAATTAAGGAAGCAACGTTGAACAAAGAGTTGAACAGAACTGATCGCCTGTTTGATCCTTGATGTCATTACAAGCGGCCCCATTTCCACATCTATCAATAAGTATTTAAACAAGGCATTCGAATCTTTCCAATACAAAGGATTGGGAATATCATTTCCATTAAAGTTGATAGTTGGATTTTGATTGCGTTGTGCATCTTCAATGTGATAAGCTACCAGTGCTGCTCTTTTTTTATCTCTGATCACATCATTTAACGGACCAACTTTATTTAACCAATCCGTTTGTTCGTATTTGGATTTTACGGCCTGCCTGATCGCCTGCGCCACATCCCGGTCGTGTTGAAGATCATCGTTCTTTTGCGCCCAATCCAATAAAGTTTCCGCATCTTTTCCTGCCAGTTTTATCTGGCCGAATATTTTTTGTAACCTGATGTAGGTCTCTGCATTTGCATAGTCTAAAATGTTTTTGTTCAACACTGCATTGAACTCATGTTTCAGTGAGAGGCCTGCATCCAGATCACTCAGATCCGCTTTATTCCATTGGGTTAGTTTTTCTATTTCACTGAAAATGGAAGCCTTTGTGGAAGCAACATTCTTTGCCAGATCGAGAATGATGCGTAAGGAAGCATCTTCCGGTTCAGGAAATACAGAACGGAATGAAACGAATTTGTACAGGTTAAGCCATTGCGGGAAATTATTTACCGGTGCTCCCGGCAATTGAACAGGCAGTGAAGAAAAATCAATGGTATCAACCGCCGTTGCATTGTTTATAAACCAGTTGGCATCCTTGATATCCATGTTCATCTTTTGTAACAAAAGACTACACTTATGCAACAAAGTGTAAGCTTTAAAATGATCGGGATAGTTTGCCGTTGTAATATCAATGAAAGTCCCATCCGCATTCTTTTGCAATAAGCTTTCGTTCTTCAATACATCCAATAAACTTGTTGGCGCAGCCAGAGAAAGCTTTGACAATAAAAGATCAGATTGCTCATCGGTAAGATAGAACGTTACTGAGATATGTGATTTGATCTGGTTGGCATTTTGATCAAGAAGATGACGAAGATTGGAAGATAGTGTTTGAATGCTTTGTACCAGTTTGGATCTGGTACCTGGTGTGACAGGATCATTTCCAAATTGTAAAATGAATGCCGTTTCTTCAACTGAAAACTTTGCTGCGTTGAAGTTTGAAGCTACACTGCTCAACAAATTTTTTAACGGAGCAATGGCCACCACCACCTGGGCATCTGTCATTGGGGGAAGAGTTGTTGTATCAAAACCGGTGATCTGGCTTTGTTGCGCTGCAGATAATCCCAGTTGGTCAACAGCTTCCTTGTTATCCGATAAAATTTTTCGTAGTGCTGTGATGTACTGTGTTATAGATTCAATTCGTAAACCGACATAAGAATCCGGATCATAGTTAAGTGTATAATTCAACTCCTGCAATGAAAATCCTGATGCTTTGATGTACTCTAAATTTTGAATGCAATCAAGCGTTGCTTTGACTGAACTGAATGGATCATCTTTTATCAAACTGAGGAAAAGCAACCAGTCCTTTACAGATAACCGTAAACTGCGTGCAAGATATACATGCCGCAACAGCGTTGACAAAGATGCAAGCGATAAATGGCCAGTGGTAGTGGGAGCTAATAATTCAAAATCGCTTTGCGTGATAGCCAGCGCTGAAAGCAAGGTGGGCACCGGAGTGTAATCAGGTGCAGGTGGTAAATGATTTACACCAAGAAGCAATGTTTCATCAAGCGGAAGTTGAAGATGTACATCTACCGGATTAGTGATCACTGTATTCTGAAATAAACGGCTATACACTGTTGGCAAAATAACCTCGGGCTTATCCGGCTTTATCCTTTCTTCTGTGTTGATGTTGTCGTAAAATGCAAGAGCCACTTCCAATGATAAAGACTGCTTTTCGCACAGTTGTTTGAACCGTTTCAAATTGATCAATGCATCATTGTTCAAAACATTTTTATCAATTCCTGCATTGCGGATCAAAAGATCAAGTTCCCACATCTTCCATCCTGTTTTTCTCCACAGGCGGATGAAGCGGTGCATCAGATCAAATTTTTGAACGGTAAGATTGGTGACCTTTTGAACATCCGTATCAAATGTATCTGCAGGTCTTTCGATGACTGTTTTGTTGGGAGCGTTCGGGTCGTTAATAAAACGCACCATTAAAAGATCCAGCACTTCATAATACGAAAGCTTTGTACGGTTCATGAATTCAGTGACCGTAACTGAACTTTGCGTGGTATCCAAATTCCAGTATTTGTTCTGATCGGCTGCAGTATCTCTTT
>JAICTW010000768.1 GCA_025936195.1 Flavisolibacter sp. | reverse complement strand
ATTCCAACCAAGAAATCAGAAGTGTTCTCAACGGCTTCGGATAACCAACCCGGTGTGCAGATTCATGTATTACAAGGTGAACGTCCAATGGCAAAAGACAACAAAAGCCTTGGGGTATTCAACCTCGATGGAATTCCACCGGCGCCAAGAGGTGTGCCTCAAATTGAAGTGATCTTTGATATTGACGCCAATGGCATTTTGCACGTAACAGCAAAAGACAAGGGCACCGGTAAGGAACAAAAGATCCGCATTGAAGCCGGTAGCGGTTTAACCAAGGAAGAAATTGAAAAGATGAAGGCAGAAGCATCCGTCAATGCTGACAAGGATAAAGCAGAAAAAGAAAGAGTGGAAAAATTGAACCAGGCGGATAGTTTGATCTTCCAGACAGAAAAGCAATTGAAAGAGTACGGTGATAAAATTCCTGCAGACAAAAAAGCAATCATCGAAAGTTCGCTGAATAAATTAAAAGAAGCGCACAAGAGTGGAGATATAGCTACCATAGATGTTGCTGTTGCCGATTTGAACAACGCCTGGACGTCTGCCAGCGAAGAATTGTACAAAGCAACGCAGGGTGCCGGTGGTCCGCAGGCAGGTGCTGATGGTAATGGACAGCAACAAGGCAATGCTGCCGGAAATGCAGGAGAGAATGTGACCGATGCAGAATTTGAAGAAGTGAAGTAAAAACAAGAATTATATTCAAGAAGTACACGAATTAGAACCCACGAGAGATCGTGGGTTTTTTGCTAACGAAAATGATTTAAAACTTATCGGGAATAGTGGAATTTGTTTCAAATTCTCTATTTAAAATGGATGATTTTAAAATCGGAGCGACTGATTATACCTGAAGAGAAAATTCCAAACTATTTGCTTACCAAAAAAGAAAAGAGTGATAAATCTGAATTCTTAAAGCAGCTAAATAAATGAAAACATTTGAACTCTATACTGAAGTACAACTTGCCAAAGACCTCCCTAATTTAGGTTTTATCAAGGGAGATGTAGCTACCATTGTTGATGTAATTCAATCCGGAAATGGAGAAAAAGGATATTGTCTTGAATTTTTCGACAATCAGGGAAATACAATTGATGTTGCTGTTGTAGATGAACAATCTATTCAAAAGCCAATCGAACATGGCGTAGCCCACTACAGGAAATATTCACACTCATGATTCTTTTGTATTCAACAAATGTTTGTTTATTTCTTCTTCCACTCTCCAAATTGATGCATTAACCTGCTGTGCGTAGCAGCGTGTCCTTTTTCGTGTTCTTCTTCGGCTTCTAAAAAAGTATCCCTGTCTTCTTCATCCAGTTCGTGAAAAAAATCCTGGCCCGTTTGCGGCGATTCGAGGACTGCTCTTGCTTCTTCCAGCAAAAATTCATCATTGCAATTGTCAATCAGCTTATGCAGTTTTTGTTTCAGATCTGGTACCATAAAACACGTTTTCTTAAAGTTACCATTTTTGAAACCTAAAAAAAGAATTGTTTAACAGCAAAAGATTGTAAATTCTTTTTTTTGAAATTAGTTTCAGCCCCTGAATGCAATCGCCACTATGAACAAAACACTTTTCTTTCTTTTTTCATCTGCTCTTTTCTTGCTGCTTGCATTCAATTTACCCGTAAATTCAGAAACAGTTTATCAAACTTCTTTCGACACCATTACTCCGGTTGTTTTTCATGCAAAAGATCATAAAGGGAAAATGATGTCTTCTTCAAATGGTGTGCTCACATTTGCTACCGGAGTGTATAACGATTACTATCAGGTTGACTCCGTAAATAAAACAGGTTATCTGTAT
>JAICTW010000179.1 GCA_025936195.1 Flavisolibacter sp. | reverse complement strand
CCAATCTGTTTTTTGCTGTCAACTTCAGTCTGATAAAAATGATCTCTCCTTCTTTAATGGGTCCTGATGCTGTTAACATGTTTCGCGTGGGACTGAGCATTTTCTTTTTTTGGTTGCTTTGGCTGTTCGGCAAAACACCTGTTGGCATTCAAAGAAAAGATTGGGGACGGTTTATTCTGTGTGCTCTTTCCGGCATTGCGCTGAATCAAACGCTTTTCACCAAAGGCCTGACAAAAACTTCAGCCATTCATGCTTCTCTTCTTACGCTGGCAACGCCGATACTCGTTAGTTTTTTTGCGCTTTGGGCACTGAAAGAAAAATTTACAATAAGCAAAGCATTCGGATTGCTATTAGGAGTTGGCGGTTCCTTTTTTCTTATTCTACAAAAAGAGAGCGGACATCAGGCTTCCGATTATTTATTAGGCGATCTCCTCATTTTAGTGAATGCCATTTTTTATTCCTTCTATTTTATTGCAGTGAAACCATTGATGGAAAAATACAGTCCGCTGCATGTGATTCGCTGGATATTCACCATTGGTTTTTTGATGATACTGCCCATTGGCTGGAATGAAATGCAGCAGATACACTGGCCGGCATTTACCATGAACTATGCGCTGGTGGTACTGACTATTGCTTTCACTGGAACTTTCCTTGCTTATTATTTTAATGTATATGGATTGCAACACCTTGGCGCCAGCATAACCGGAACGTACATTTATACGCAACCTGTTTTTGCAGTACTGATTGCTGTTCTTTTCTTTAATGAATCGTTCACCTGGTCAAAAGCTTTATCGGCGCTGTTGATCTTTGCTGGTGTTTATCTGGTTAGCTTTCGAAAAAAGGGTACAAACAAAACTTATGTTGATGTTTGAGAAGGAATGTTATTATAAAGAAGCAATGATGAATTCCTTTTGTGAAAATAGCAGTTAATCCAAAGGATTTTTCGGATAATCAAAGAAGAGAAATTTTTTTTCTGCAGCAGCAAAATCTTTCCAGCTATCGGTTTCTATCTGCAGAGCAAAAACGGCGGAGGTGGGCATATCGTCCACACGAACATTGGTGAGTGAAGAAGCAAAATCGGTGATGCCGGGATTATGTGAGAAGAGTGCAACTATTTTATATTTATCATTGATATCGGTAACTGCTTTCAGGAATTCAGATTGTGCTGCACCATACAATTGGTCAATAAGCTTTATATCCTCTTTTTTAAATCCGAATGCTTCTGCAAAATACCTTGCGGTTTTTCGGGCTCGTTTTGCCGGACTTGAAATGAGATGGTCCAATTCAATTCCTTTTTCTTTTATCCGCTTTGCCATTTCGGGTGCATCTTTTTTCCCTCTTTCATTTAAAGGACGATCAAAATCAGGAAGGTCGGACTGGTCCCAACTACTTTTGGCATGGCGAATGAGAAGGAGTGTTTTCATGAGATCATCATTAGATTCATTTTATACTGTTGCTTTAGCCGTATGGCCGTTTTGTGCATTACCAATTGAGTGAATCAATCTCATTCGAAAAATCAATATCCTCTCTGATTCTTCCCTTCCATATAATTCATAAAGGCTTTATTCACCACACGGTTACCGCCAGCCGTTGGATAATTTCCGGTGAAATACCAATCACCTAAATTATTGGGGCAAGATTCATGTAAGGATTCAATGGTTTGAAAGATCACATCAACAGGAATGTTTACATCGGCAGGCGTAATAAGCTGCGCAATTTTTTTGGTGATCTCTTCATTGGTGAAGGATTTATACAATTGCTTTACTACGTTCTTTGTATGCAATTGATTATTGCGAAGCAATTCCTTGCATTCGGCATATAACTCTTTCAGGCAATCTTCTTTGCCACGTTCTTTTAATAATTCAACGGCAGCACTAAAAGCAATAAAGTCACCCATTTTGCTCATGTCAATTCCATAGCAATCGGGATAACGAATTTGAGGAGAAGAAGAAACTACAATGATCCGTTTCGGTTCTAATCTCGCAAGCATGCGAATAATGCTTTCTTTTAAAGTCGTTCCCCGCACAATTGAATCGTCAATCACCACTAACGTATCCACGCCTTTTCGAACGGTGCCGTAAGTAATATCATAAACGTGCTGCACCATTTCGTTGCGGTTCACATCTTCGGTAATAAAGGTGCGCATCTTTACATCCTTAATGGCAATCTTTTCCATCCGCACTTTGCGGTTGATCATTTCGTGCAACTTCTCCGGATCTACATTGTTTCCCCAAGATGCAATGCGTTCCACTTTTATCTGGTTGAGATAATCTTCGCAACCTTTTATCAAACCATAAAAAGCTATTTCAGCTGTGTTGGGTATAAAGGAAAAAATAGTGTTCTTTAAATCGAAATTGATAGCTTCTAAAACCTGCTTGCTTAAATGATAGCCCAGCGCTTTTCTTTCGTTATAAATTTTTTCATCACTGCCTCTCGAAAAATAAATGCGTTCGAAGCTGCAGGCCTTTCTTTCTTTTGGTTCAAGTATCTGCTCAATTTTAATTTCGCCATTTTCTAAAACAATGAGTGCCTGTCCGGGCATTAATTCCTTCACTTCATTTTCTCCAACATTGAAGGCCGTACGAATAGCAGCTCTTTCCGAAGCCGCAACCACCACATCCTCGTTAATATAATAGTAAGAAGGACGGATGCCATGCGCATCGCGAAAAACAAAACCAATTCCATTGCCCGTCATTCCACCTACATGAAAACCGCCGTCAAACAATTGCAATGCTTTTTTTAAAGCAGAAACTATGTCAAGTTGCTGCGGATTGGCTTCGTCTTCTTTCACAATAAAATGATGGATCACTTCCATCATTGCTGCCAGGTCGCTTTGCTTTTGAAATTCTCCGGGATCAACATTTATCAAACCAAATAATTCATCTGTGTTTACCAGGTTAAAATTTCCGGCCAATGCCAAATTCCTTGCAGGAATTGTGTTTCTTTTTATAAAGGGATGACAGAATTCAACATTGTTCTTCCCCTGTGTACCATAGCGTAAATGGCCCAAAAGCAATTCGCCCAAAAAAGAAAGATGTCCTTTCATCAGGCCGGCATGTTTTCCAAAATCAGGATTAAATTTTTCCAGCTCGGTAAATTCCTGTCCCACCTGTTTGAAGATATCTGCAATAGGCTGCGGTTCATTGCTTCTGATCCGGGAAAGAAAAGGATAGCCAGGTTCTACGTTCAATTTTACGGTGGCTAAGCCGGCGCCGTCCTGGCCGCGGTTGTGTTGTTTCTCCATTAGGAGGTACATCTTATTCAGTCCCCAGAGTACTGAGCCATATTTTTGCTGGTAGTAGGAGAAGCGCTTGCGAAGGCGGATAAAAGCAAGGCCACATTCGTGTTTTATTGCATCACTCATTGCTGTAAGAAGGCGCAAAGTTAAACGAAACTATGTTAGCCAATTGTGAGAGTTCAATCATTAACCAAAGAAACCGGCACGGGGAAGCAAACGGTTAAAGCACATCCTTTTCCGGGTTGGGAGGAAATAATTGCCTTGCCATTAAATAATTCTGCACGGCTTTTAATATTGATGATGCCAAGCCCTTTTCGAACTTTTTTCGCGTCAAAACCATTTCCATCATCTTTTATCTCCAGAATAAATTCCTGTGCGGCTGCAAACAGCCGGATGTTCACCGTTTTGGCGCAGGCGTGCTTTACAATATTGTTCAATTGTTCCTGAACAATACGGAACAGCGTGAGCTTTTGATTTTCAGGTAAGATGTTTTCATCAAACTCAAGGTGATCAAATTCGATCTTAACAATTTTTGCCCTCGTTAAAGAATCAATTAATTCATTGATGGATTCGATGAGGCCAAGGTCTTTTAAAGTGGAAGGAATCAATGAGCGGGACATGGCTCTTACATCATTGATTACGTCCGAAACGGCTTTCAATGCCATGTTCACCATTTCGGCCGTGTTTTCATCCGCTGTGCTTTTGGCAAAATCAAGAAAGAGCTTAATAGTGGTCAGTTGCTGCCCGATATTATCGTGAAGCTCTTTGCCGATTTCCTTTCTTTCATTTTCCTGTCCGTCGATAGTGGCTTGTGTAAGCTGGCGCTGATGTGCAATTTGACCTGAAATCAGCTTCTCCTCCATTTTCTTGCGCTCTGTTATGTCCATTGCGGAGCAGATCACATGTTTTATATTTCCTTCTGCATCTAGAATAGGATCGCAGTTGGTAATGATCCATGTTCTTTGCTTTGTTAATGGATTAAGAACGCCGATCACGGCGTTTTTTATGGCTCGTTTGGTTTGAAGCGTTTGTACAAGAGGTCTTTGTTCACGGGAGATTGCTTCATTTTGTTCATTGATTGCATCGTCAGAAAGAACTTCGTACACACGGTGGCCGATAAGCCGTTCTTCTGATGAGGAAAGCGTTTGCGAAAATGCCTTATTGCACATTATAATTTTTCCATCGCCATCACAAAGAAAAACACCAACCTGCAAGTCGAGGATCAGGGTACGGAAGCGGGTCTCACTTTCCTGCAAAGCATCTTTGGCCTGCTTGCGTAGTGTGTCGTCGTGGAAATAAACAACCACACTTTTTAAAAGCGGATTACTCAAAAGATTATGGCCTCTTATAGTACACCAAAGCCATTGTCCGTTCTTTTTTAAAAGCCGTACCGTTATAAATTTCACTGCAGGATTCTGTTCCACTTCTTTTTGAAAAGCAGTGCCGGCCCATGCAGCATCATCAGGATGAACAAAATCCACTCCTTTTTTTCCCACCAATTCCTCTGCTTCAAAATTCAATACGTTTTTTACGGACGGAGACGCAAAGGTGATTATGCCTTCTGTATTCAGCAGGATCATTCCGTCCAAAGAATCGGCAATAAGCGTACGATAAAATTGTTCGCTTTCCCTCAGTTTTTCTTCAGCCAGTCTTTTGGCAGTTATATCCCGGCCTATGGACAAATAACCGATAGTGTTGCCGGCATCATCCGTTACTTTTTTTACTGTATGCAAAAAATATTTGGTGCCGTCATCTTTGTCAATCGAAACTTCTCCTTTCCAGATACCTTTTCCTTTTAGTTCAATGAATGCTTCTTCTTTTGTTGTTCCGTAAAAATTAAACCTTACCAGATCGCTTATATTTTTGCCTATGGCTTCTCTTTCGGTAATACCATAGTTTTCACGAGCTATTTTATTCCAGCTTTTTACTGTAAAATCAATGTCTGTTGTTACTACAATGTCAGTAACATTTTCAAGTATTGTTGACTGATAAACTAATTCTTCGTGTTTTTGTCTTTCAACTTCAATATCTGTTACCGAACCAATGTAACCCACAAAATTTCCATTGCTTAAAAAGCGTGGTACGCTAATGTCGTGAACCCACCTGTAGGTTCCATCTGCTCTGCGCAAACGATAAACAGTAATAACCTGTTCTTTTTGATCAACACCTTTGTAATAGGCTGCTATCGTTTTATCCCTGTCTTCCGGGTGGATCAATGAACTCCAGCCATTGGGATCGTAGCTAATGTTTTGGCCCGTAAACTCTATCCATTTTTTATTGGCGTAAACAGTATTGTCATTTTCATCGCTTAGCCAGATCATTGCCGGAGAAGAATCAGCCATGTCCTTAAACCGTTGTTCGCTTTCCCGCAATCGAGATTCTGCTTCTTTTCTTTCAGTGATATCTATAGCACTAATTAAATAACCCAAAAGGGTTCCGCTTTCCCTCAATTGCTTAAAGCACATCAAAAGCGTTATTGCTTTTTGATCGGTGGGCCTGATGAAAGAAGCTTCGCCACGCCACTCACCTTTTGACTGAATCATTTCACGTACCTCTTACCTGTTGCTGTTTGGATATTGAAGGAAGATAAATTCTCTGAGCTCTCTTCCAATTACCTGTTCTGCTTTCAGGCCGTAAATTTTTTCGGAGGCTTTGTTCCAGGTGATGGGTTTAAAATTCACATCTGCCGCGGTCAGGATATCCGATGTTTCTTCAACCAGCAGCGCCAAAAGCCTTAAAGTGGAAAGTGAATGATGATCTGAATTTTTTAAAGCAGAATGAATGGCACCGGGAACGATAGAAGCTTTCTGTGAAGATGACATTGGAAAAATAAATTACACGGGGCTTATTGTTTTAAAGATAAGAGAGAAAAATAAAAGGCTTCAATTCCCGAAGCCTTTTTATCGTTTATTAATGGTTTTCCTTTATTTAT
>JAICTW010000204.1 GCA_025936195.1 Flavisolibacter sp. | reverse complement strand
GCGAGCTCAAAATTAACGCTGTTATCAGTGAAGCCAGTGTACCAATGATCAGCAATAAACTTGAAAGAGTTCCAGGTAAAATTTTTGTAAGAAACAAACAGCTATCATAAGCACCATGAAAGAACGTGGCTAACAAAATTCCTTTCAACAACAATGCTTTTTTGTGAACAAAATCAAACTTTGCCTTGCCTGCATAATAACCCATGATCACAGCAAACGTGGCATGTCCCGGAACACTGGTGAACATGCGCAACATTCCTGTTTGTATTCCGTTTGGCGATGTCAATACATAACCGATATTTTCCAGCGTGGCAAAACCCATCCCGATCATCACGGCATGAATAATTCCATCCAATGGTTCATCAAAACTTTTGCGTGAAAGCGAATAATAACGCAGGGGAAGAAATTTGCAAAACTCTTCTACAAGGGCAATAAAGAAAACAGAAGAAATGATAATGCCGGTAACTGTTTCTTCGGTAAGATCTTTGGCTGCCAGTTCCAAAATCAATGCAGGAACCGTTATCAGCATGCCCCAGATAAAACTCATAAGCAGGGTGAATGCCGGTTCACGGTTGTATTTATCGCGATAAAAAATATAAAGGCAAATGGCTAAACCAGGTGCTATGGCCAAACCAAGTAATAACATAGGAATTGCTTTGGGACGAAAGATAAAAAAGAGAATCCAGAGCATAAAATTGAAACAAATGGATAATAGAGCCGGCTTGTTAGTTTCCATTCTCCTCTTCGTATTTATATTTACAACTACCTTTTCAAATGAAACAGTTCGTCACCATTCTCATTCTTGCCCTGATTGTATCAACACAAATCCATGCGCAGCAATTCGGAGGCTTTCCTCCTTCGGTAAAGTGGAAACAGATCAACACCGATACAGCAAGGATCATTTTTCCATCGGCAGTGGATTCGCAGGCGCAGCAAATTGCCGCCATCATTCATAAGATCAGCAGGGAACATCCTAATTCTTTGGGCCCTGATCTTCGCAAGATCAATATCATTCTGCATAATAAAACCACGCTTGCCAATGGTTATGTGGCACTGGGACCTTTTCGCAGTGAATACTATTTAATTCCCGGCTCTGATATTTTTGAATTTGGCGCCAATCCCTGGTACCAGGAACTGGCCGTTCATGAATTCAGGCATGTATTGCAATTCAGCAATTTTAATAAAGGATTGAGCAAACTGGGTTCAATTCTATTGGGACAGGAAGGACAGGCTTTGCTGAATGCTATGGCTATTCCGGATTGGTTTTGGGAAGGCGATGCCACGCATGCAGAAACAGCTTTAACACCGCAGGGGAGGGGAAGAACGCCTTATTTTTTCAATGGCTATAAGTCCTTGTGGTACGAAGGAAGAAATTACAGTTGGATGAAATTGCGCAGCGGTTCATTGAAAGATTATATTCCCGATCACTACAATCTCGGTTATCTATTGGTGAACTATGGTTATTTAAAATACGGAAGTGATTTTTGGAGAAAGGTGACACAGGATGCGGTTGCGTATAAAAGCTTGTTCTATCCTTTTCAACATGCGGTAAAAAAATATTCGGGAGTCAATTATAAAACCTTCCGGCAGCAGGCACTGGATTATTACCGCAAGGATGATGTAAGCAAAGGAGTGAGACAGGTAGAAAGGCAAACCGTCACCAACTATTATTTTCCTCAATACATTGGAAAGGATTCATTGCTTTATTTGAAAAGCAGTTATAAAAAACTGCCTGCTTTTTACATACAGGATAATAATGGTGAACACAAATTGCGACTGATGAACATCAGTACTGAAAATTGGTTCAGCTATCGCAATGGAATGATTGCTTACACAGCTTACGAAACGGATCCACGTTGGTCTTTGATTGATTACAGCACTCTTTATTTATACGATATTTATACAGGTAAGCAAACGAAGCTTTCTCATAAAGAAAAATATTATACGCCGGATATTTCTCCCTCGGGCAAAAGGATCATTGCTGTTGCGGTCAATGAAAAAACGGAAACGAGTTTGCATTTGCTGGACACAAGAGGTAGAATTCTAAAACGCATATCTTCTCCTGATCATTCCTATTTCAACGAGCCACGCTTCATTGATGAAAACAACATTGTAGTGATGGAACGTTTACCCAATTCTACCATGCAAATGGGCAGGATTGACCTTACCACCGGCAATCGTGAAGTGTTGATCCCTTCGACCTTCGCTTTGCTTGGCCATCCTTTTTATTATAATGGTTCTATTTATTTTGTTTCGTCTGTTACCGGTAATGATGACATTTATTCACTGCGCTTGTCGGATAAAAAAATCATGCGGTTGGCATCAGGTATTACCGGAGAATATTATCCAAGTGCATACAATGATACGCTGGTGTGGTCGTCCTTTACAAGCAATGGTTTGCGAATCAATAAAGAAATGATTACACCCGGTGAAGAAGTTGACCCTGCGTTGTGGAGAGCAAATATTTTGCCTTATCCTGTTGCCGATGCGGAAGCATCATCGAATATGCTTGCCAATACGTCAAGACGTTTTCCCGTTACACCTTATAAACAAAGTACCCATTTGTTCAATTTTCATAGCTGGCGTCCGGATTATACCGATCCTGAATTTACATTAAGTCTTTTCAGTGATAACATGTTGAATACCTTCAGCAATGAAATTTATTACCGGTATAATCAGGGTGAAACTTCACATGCATTTGGATTTAATTCTTCGTACGGCGGCTTCTTCCCGGTGATCAATGCAGGTTTGGAATACACCTTCAACCGAACATTTCGTGATACAATCAATCAGATTGATCTTAACCAAATAGAAGCAAGGATTGGTTATAATATTCCTCTCAATTTTACGGGAGGAAGAATGTACCGCTTTCTCAACTTCGGCTCGAATTATGTCTTTAATCAAACAACCATTCCCGGCTTTAAAGATTCGGCAAGAGGTTATTACATGTATCTGCACAATTTTGTTTCCTGGTCACATTACCTGCCCATGGCACGCCAGCATATTTATCCAAAGTTTGGATATACCATCAGTGCAGCGGATCGCCGCCTGCTGAATGAAAAAGGTTTTCAGTTTTTGGGAAGCACTCAATTGTTTTTGCCCTCCTTCGGAAATCACAGCATTGTGCTTACGGCATCCTGGCAGGAGACCGATACCAATAATGTGATCTTCAGTAACCGCTTTGCCAACTCAAGAGGATATGATGATTATTATTTTTCACGCATGTGGAGGGTAGGAGCGAACTATCATTTTCCCATTCTCTATCCTGATCTTGGTTTTGCCAATCTTATTTACCTGCAAAGGGTGAGAGGAAATTTGTTTTACGATTTTACCAAACTGTATTCAAAAAATAAACTCGCGTCAAGAAACCTGAAGAGTGTTGGTGCTGAAATTTATTTTGACACGAAGGTTTGGAATGAACTTCCGGTTTCATTTGGTGTCCGGGTTTCGCATTTGCTGGATAATGGATTTTCTCCGGCAGACCGCAAAGGAAATACCTGGGTGGAATTTATTGTGCCGGTGAATTTAATACCGCAATAGAATTCACGCCATCAACAATCATTTCATCAACACCTGTATGGTTTCCGGAGTTTGCTGGCGCAATACTATTTTTTTATCACCAACCAGTTCCGATAAAATTTCTTCATTGTAATGGCGAATGGTAAGGAGGGTTAAATCTCCTGAAACATTCACATCAAAAACAGTTGATGCTTTCAATGCAAACTCCTGTACTTTATCGGAAAAATCATCCACCACACAAAGCAAGCTGATCGCAGCGCTTTGAATGAGGTTGGGTTTGAATTTTATGGATTGAAAAATTTTATACACTTCCGCAGTCAGCCCTTCGCCGACAAAAGAAAAATCCTTCGATCTTAATTCAATCAAAACCTGTTTGTGTTTATAAACAATAATAGGAGGTAAGTGGTTACTGCATTTGCTTTGAATACAAGTGCCTTCTTCGTTAGGGTGAATAAAGGAACGGACGTATAATGGAATGCCTTTGTTCTGCAAAGGTTTTATGGTTTTCGGGTGAATGACCTGAGCACCATAGTAAGCCATTTCAATCACTTCCTGGTAATTCAGTTCTTTGATCCACTGCGCATTTTTGTATTGCTTGGGATCAGCATTCATCACACCCTGCACATCTTTCCAAATAGTTTGACTTTCTGCATTCAGCAAATTGGCAAATACCGCAGCGCTGTAATCACTTCCTTCACGCCCAAGCGTGGTGCTTTCGTTTTCATCCGTTGCGCCAATGAAACCCTGGGTAAGTACAATATTTGCTTGTTCAAAGAGAGGAAGAATACTTTCTTCCATTCTTTTGGTGGTGAAGGACCAGTCAATTCGTGCATCACGGAAATTATCATCAGTGCGAATGATGTCTCTCACATCAACCCAGTGATTGGAAATTCCGGCACTGTTCAAATATTCGCTGACAATAGCTGAGGAAAGCATTTCGCCAATGCAAACCACCTGGTCGTAGTAATAATCAAAACTACGGGCAGGTTTATCGTGAAGCAGCCATTCCACTTCGGTGAAGAAATCAACAAGCGAGTGGTCAGTGGCAAGTAGCGGGTAGGAGTCAGAAGCCAGTTGCTTTACAATTGATAAGTGTTCTTCCTTGATGGTTTGAAAAAGCTGCAATGCTTTTTGTTGATCACCATTGTAAAAAGCTTCCACTACTTTTTCCAAAGCATTGGTGGTTTTGCCCATGGCAGAAACCACTACTAACAATTTTTCGTTGGAATATTTCCTTAAGATCTCGCCTACATTTTTTATTCTTTCCACCGTGCTAACCGACGCACCACCGAATTTGAAAACTTTCATAGGGTGCAAAGATGAATAAAATGTAGTTATGTGGAAATGATGTGAATCAGTTGATCGCTCCTTATAAGCCATTGCTGCCAATCAACTGCATTTGCATTGCCGCTTTGATAAGCGATGCAATATTTTTTGTTTCGAATTTTGCCAATAAATTTTTGCGGTGAGTATCTACCGTAGTTACACTTATAAAAAGCTTCTGTGCAATTTCATTGTTGGTAAAACCTTCTGCAATAAGCTCCAGCACTTCTTTCTCACGGGTGGTTAATACCGGAGTTCCTGCCATTTTTTTTCGCAAAGACTGTGCAGCTTCATGGCTTAGGAAAGTTTTTCCCTTTGCTACCGTTTCTATTGCCTCCATCAACTCTTCCTGTGTGGCATTCTTAAGTACATATCCCGAAGCGCCGTTGCTCATCATTTTCTGAATAAAACTTTGCTGGTTAAATGTGCTGAGACCGATCACAAACACGGAAGGATATTTTTCCTTTACTTCTTTGCAAAGATCTATCCCGTTTTTGTCCGGCAGATTTATATCCATTAATATGACATCAGGTAAATGCTGTTCCAGGTAAGCCATGCAGGAGGCAGCGTTCATCGCATGTCCTACCAACTCAATATTATTTTCATTCTGCAGCAAAGAATGGATGCCTTCTATCACCATGTAGTGATCATCTGTTATAAAAACTTTGGTCTTCATGATACATTTAATTCAATCAGTACTGAAGTTCCTTTTCCTGCATGCGAGTGAATATCAAGCTTGCCTTTTAAGAATTCAATCCGGTTCATAATATTTGCCCATCCTATTCCTTTAGCCATATTGAGACACGCAATATCAAATCCTTTACCGTCATCTTCAACTGTTATAGTTAGCTTATTGTCTGTTTTACTCAATTGCACAATTGAATTGGTCGCGGCGGCATGTTTCATGGTATTGTTGATCAGCTCCTGCACAATGCGATAAATGGTAATAGCAGTTGTTTGATCCATAACAACATGCTCCATACCAATGGACTGGTAGTTT
>JAICTW010000361.1 GCA_025936195.1 Flavisolibacter sp. | reverse complement strand
TGCAGATAGTTGAACAATGATCCTTTTTAAATTATCTGCATTCCTTTCAATCAGCTCGCAGGGAATAATGTGCACACCTTTGGAAGCATCTCCACTAAATGTTTTATAACGGTGGTGCAACCACACCGCCAGCTTTGCAGGGAAAGAATTTGGTGGCGCATCTGCTGGCTGGTCTTTATCATCAAAAGCAATTCCTGCTTCTGTCGTATTTGAAATCACATAACGCATTTCAGCCTGTTCAGCCGTTTTCAAATAGGCTTGGAAATCTTCGTAAGGATTAATTCCGCGACTGATCACATCTATCACTTCGTGTGTGCTCTCTGCTTTTCCATTTTTTAATCCACGCAAATACACTGTGTACAATCCATCCTGTTCGTTCAGCATATTTACCATGCCTTTGTCAAGTGGTTGCACCACCACTACTGAACCATTAAAATTCGCTTTCTTATTCAACTGTTGAAACATCCAGTCAACAAAGCAGCGCAAAAAATTTCCTTCCCCAAACTGAAGCACTTTCTCGGGATATTCCTGATAATCTTTGTATGTCTTCTTACTTAATTGCATCTTGGTTTTGTTCTTTTATAATTGATCAATCTTTTAAAAATTTCAATAGAATCTACTCCCGCACATTCAGCAATCATACGGCAGCTTGCGTTCACTAATAAAATGTTCATGCAGTTTGCAATGCAGCAGGTTGCGCTGTTTCTTTCCAGTTGAAATAATTGCTGGCATTGTTGTAGCAGATGTCCTGAATAATCTTTCCTGTCCACTCCATGTTGTTCGGCAATTCTCCATTTTCTATTTCTGTTCCAAACAAATCGCACAATAGTCTTCTGAAGTATTCATGACGCGGATAGGAAAGGAAACTTCTGCTGTCGGTAAGCATTCCAACAAAGCGGCTCAACATGCCCATGTTGGAAAGCGCATTGATTTGCTTGGTCATTCCATCTTTTTGATCGAGGAACCACCAGGCAGAACCGTATTGCATTTTTCCCGGAACAGAACCATCATTGAAATTACCGATCATGGTTGCCATCAATTCGTTGTCGGATGGATTCAGATTGTATAAAATTGTTTTGGCCAGTTGATCTTTGGTATCAAGCCTGTCTAAGAATTTAGCAAGTGCACCTGCTTGTGAAAAGTCACCTATGGAATCCCAACCGGTATCAGCGCCAAGTTGTTTTAACACCCGTGAATTATTATTGCGCAAAGCACCGAGGTGATATTGCTGTACCCAGCCTTTTTCCCAATCCCACACGGCAAACGTTTTCAGCATGGCTGATTTGAATTTCAAATTTTCTTCTTTTGTCAATTGCTTGCCGGAACGGATTTTATTAAAGCTGTTTTCAATTTCCGCTTGTGAATAATCTTCTGCATAAATCTGCTCCAATCCATGATCGGAAACAGAACATCCCATGGTAGCAAAAAAATCATGTCGTGATTTCAATGCATCGAGATAATCGTTGAAAGAAGCAATGCTGGTATTGCTTACCGCTTCCAGTTTGGATAAATAAGCGATGAACGTAACCGCATCATCCACGTTCATCGCTTTATCGGGACGATAAGCCGGAAGAACTTTTATTTCAAAACCATCTTTCTTCAATTTCTGATGATATTCCAATGAATCAACTGGATCATCGGTGGTGCAAACTACTTTCACCTTCATCTTGCGCAGCAGATTGCGAACGGAATATTCAGGCGTTCTCAATTTAGCCGAGCATTCATCATAAATTTTTTTAGCAGAATCTGCATCCAGTAAATCATAAACATCAAAATAGCGTTGAAGTTCCAAATGTGTCCAGTGATAAAGCGGATTACGCAAAGTATAAGGAACCGTTTCGGCCCATTTCTGAAATTTTTCCCAATCGCTTTTATTGCCGGTGATATAGCTTTCATCCACACCATTGGTGCGCATGGCTCTCCATTTGTAATGATCGCCGTACAACCAGATTTGTGTAAGGTTTTCAAAATTGATATCGTTCGCTATCTGATCGGGAGGAAGATGGCAATGGTAGTCAATGATAGGCATCTCCTTTGCAAAATCATAATAGAGTTGCTGAGATGTTTTTGTACTCAGTAAAAAATTGTCGTCAAGGAATTTTTTCATTTGTTCTGCTTGTGAATATTTGAACTGTATAATATTTCGATCTTAATAATAGAGTTTCATTTAATAATAAAGTTTGAACAAGAGCTGGTAAAACGGCTATTGAAAGAATAGAAGTAGTGATAAATAAGATCTTACTTTTAATGGTTTTATTTATGGGCCGATCTGCATTACTACTATTTGACTTTACTTGCGTCGCACTCTTGTACGGTTTGCAATTCTATTCAGCATATGCGACGTTCACTACTGTTTTCAATCATTCTTCAGCTCAAAGAACCCACCCCAGTCGTTTAATCCCGATAGCTATCGCCACAGTTACTCTCAACTTCGCCCCCTCCGAAGAGGGGAAGATTCTTGAAAGCATTTAGTTTTTTTTCTTTTATTTGGCTAAAGCCAATTATATGAGATTTCTCCTCGACAAATGCTGCTGAGTCGAGATGACAGCTTAAAAGAGAGAAACACCGCGAAAATCTAACGTTGAAGAAGCAGTAATAATGTTACTTCCTACATCATCATTCAACTTTATTTTAAAGAACTATTCCAAACGAAAAGTAAACCCGCAAAAACTAACTGCTTTGAAAAAAACCGAAGAAAGAAAAGACTCCTAAGCCTAAGTCTCCCCTTCAGGGGGACAGGGGCTTTACAAACTCACTCCCCTCTTCCATGGAATAAAATCATCCTGATTCAACAGCACTGCTTTCGGGATCACGTCTCCGCTTGCTGCTTTGATGCAGTATTCCAAAATCTCCTCTCCCATTTGCTCAATAGTTTTTTCACCTTCAATAACAGGACCTGTATCAATGTCAATAATATCTTTCATTCTTCTGGTCAATTTTGAATTTGTTGCCACCTTAATGGTTGGACAAACCGGATTGCCTGTTGGTGTTCCTAATCCTGTTGTAAACAAAATTAATGTAGCACCACTTGCTGCTTTACCGGTTGTCGCTTCCACATCATTGCCCGGTGTACAAACCAAACTGAGTCCAGGCTTCGTTGCTGGCTCAGTGTAATCCAACACATCCACTACCGGAGACGTACCACCTTTTTTTGCAGCACCCGCACTTTTAATAGCATCCGTGATCAAACCATCTTTTATATTTCCCGGCGAAGGGTTCATGTGAAAACCGGAACCCACTCTCGTTACAATTTCTTCATAACTTTTCATGAGGTGCATGAACTTTCTGGCAATCGGTTCGCTTACTGAACGGTCAACCAGTTGCTGCTCCACACCACAGAGTTCTGGAAATTCGGCGAGTAAAACTTTTGCGCCTAATGCTACCAGCAAATCGGAACAATAACCCACGGCAGGATTTGCGGAGATACCGCTGAAACCATCGCTGCCGCCGCATTTCACACCGACTGTAAGTTTATCCAGCGGTGCAGGCTCTCTTTCTTGTTTATTTATTTCTATAAGTCCTTCAAAAGTTTTTTTGATTGATTCTGCAATCAATTCTTCTTCTTTACCAACCTGCTGTTGTTCGAAGATGTAAAGTGGCTTATCAAAATCCGGATTGCGTTCTTTCAGGTCTTTTAGAAAATCAGCCACCTGCAAATTCTGGCAACCTAAACTCAATACAGTTATACCACCAACATTGGGGTGATCTGCATAAGCAGCTAATAGCTTACTCAATATCGCCGCATCCTGCCTGATTCCACCACAACCGCCCTGATGATTTAGAAATTTTATTCCGTCTACATTTTCGAAAACACGATGCTGGTTGTTACCGTTCGTTGGCGCAAGGTCAATCGTATCGATCTGTTCTCCTTTCTTAAAAGCCTCCAGCAAACGATGCGTATAGTTTTTGTATTTATCCGAAACCGCATAGCCCAACTCATTGTGCAAGGCTTCACGGATCACGTCAAGATTTCTATTCTCACAAAAAACAGTTGGAATAAATAACCAGTAGTTCGCAGTTCCTACTCTTCCATCGCTCCTGTGATAACCATTGAAAGTCCGGTTCTTAAATTTTGAAATATCCGGGCCCTGCCATTGATAATTCACACCACGATAATCATACTTGTCTGCAGCATGTTTTACATTGAACACATTCATCAATCCACCTCTCGGAATATCCATCTGGGTTTTACCTACAAGGACACCGTACATGATCACTTCATCACCCTGCTTCATATCCTGCGCAAAAAATTTGTGCTTGGC
>JAICTW010000567.1 GCA_025936195.1 Flavisolibacter sp. | reverse complement strand
CCCAATGTTTTTTATCAAAGAGCTTCTATTGAAACCGGCGATATCTAATCCTTCGATTTTATAACCCGCTTGCGGCACTTTTTCAATTTCCATTTTTCCCTTCGCACCTACAAACAAGATTTCTATTTGTGGTTCCTGCTTCTTTAATGCATTGGCAATTGCAATTGCAGGAAAAATATGTCCGCCTGTTCCTCCACCTGCTATAATGATTTTTTTTGCCATTATGCTTCTATTGCTTCTTCATATTCTTCCTCTTCATCAACATCTTCGTCGTATTCCTCTTCATCTTCTGCCACGGCTTCGTCTTTCTTACCTTCTGATTGTTCAACATTTCTTGCCACACTCAATATGATTCCGATGGATAAGCATGTGAAGAGGAAACTGCTGCCTCCCATACTTACCAGTGGAAGTGTTACTCCGGTTACAGGAAATAAATTCACATTCACGGCCATGTTCGCCATTGCCTGCAGTACCAGAGTGAAGCTGAGCCCCAGCGCAAGGAAAGCCCCGAACGCAAATGGACATTTCTTGAACAACTGTATGCTTCGATAGAGAAAAACCAAATAGATGAAAAGAATAAACGCACCACCTATTAATCCATACTCCTCAATAAGCGTGGCAAAAATGTAATCGTTATACGCCTGCGGCAAAAAATTTCTTGCTTCACCATTACCAGGACCTCTTCCTAAAAGCCCGCCTCTTGCAATTGCAATCTTTGCCTGGTTCACCTGATAGTGATCGTCATCGTCAGCATCCTTTCCGCCATAAATAAAATTTTCAACACGACCAATCCAGGTATCAACACGGGCAAATAGCCTTGACGACTTTTCCTTTTTAGTTGTTACAGCTTCTTCTTCAGGCGAAGCCGATTTATGTTTGACAACGGCTGCAAGAATTAAAAAAGCAACTGGAATCAATGCAACACCAATTACTAACATCAAATGTTTACCGCTAATTCTTCCGATAAACATCAATAGCATACAACTTGCACCCAGCAATAGCGCTGTAGATAAATTAGCAGGCGCAATTAATAAACAAGTAATTGCTACGGGAAGAATAACAGGCAAGAACCCCTGCTTGAAATCTTTAATCTTGTTTTGTTTACGGCTAAGCAAACGTGCAAGGAACATAAATAGAGCCAGCTTTGCTAAATCGGAGGTTTGCATGGTCATATTGATGACGGGAATGCGTACCCAGCGACTTCCTTCATTCATGGTTACGCCAAAAAATAGAGTATAAAGCAGAAGAGGAATACATAATAAAAATAAAATCTTAGCAAGCTTCGAGTAAATGGTATAATTAACACGATGCGCAAAATAGATGATGCAGAAACCAATTGTTATGAAAGCAATTTGTTTGAACAAATACACTTCCGTATTGCCATGATATTTTTTATACGCCAGCGAACCCGTTGCACTGTACACAACAAGTAATGAAACCAAAACCAGCAACAACACTAAAGCCCAGATGACTTTATCGCCTCTGGTGCTTTTAAGTACCTGAGCAGGTTTGATGTTCAGGTCAGAGAATTTTATGTCTGATGTTTGGTTCATTTTATTTTAGAGTTTGCAATTCCCTTTAAAACAAGTTGGCAGTTTTCAGTTGGCAATTTCTTCTAACCTTAAAGTCTTTACAAATTTGGAAGCTACTGCCAACTGCAAATTGCTAACTCTCACAGGTTTCTCACCGCTTCTTTAAATTGTTTGCCACGATCTTCGTAATTTTTGAAAAGATCGAATGAAGCACATGCGGGACTTAACAACACCACATCTCCAACAGTAGCCAGGTGATAAGCTGCATTCACAGCATCTTCAGCACTGGCCGCGTCAACGATCCTGGCAAGCTTTCCGTCAAAAGCAGCATGAATTTTTGAATTGTCAACACCCATGCAAACAATTGCTTTCACTTTTGCCACTACCATTTCTTCAAGCAGACGGTAATCATTTCCTTTATCAACACCGCCCAATATCAGCACGGTTGGTTTTGTCATGCTTTCCAATGCAAACCAGGTTGAGTTCACATTCGTTGCTTTACTGTCATTGATAAATTCAACACCTCTTACCATGGCCACTACTTCCATGCGGTGTTCCAGGTTTTCAAAGGTTTCCACTGCTTCACGTATCTTATCTTTCCGTATGTCCATGGTTGCCACCGCCACACTCGCTGCCATAGTGTTGTATTGATTGTGCTTGCCTTGTAATGCGAAATCATAGACGCTCATTTGTGTTTGCTCTTCTTTCACTTTAATGTGCATCTCACCGTTTTGGATGTAACCGCCCTGTTCTACTTTCTGCTTCATACTGATTGGTAATTGAAATGATTTAATGGGTTTCTGTTTCAAATAAGTTGTGATCACTTCATCATCTAAATTGTAAATGAAATAATCGTCGGAAGTCTGGTTCATCGTGATACGGAATTTGCTGTTGATATAGTTTTCAAATTTGTACTCGTAACGGTCCAAATGATCTTCTGTTATATTCAAGAGCACGGCAACATCAGGACGGAATTCTTTGATATCATCTAATTGAAAAGAACTGATCTCTGCTACATACCATTCTTTCGGATCTTCTGCTATTTGTTTGGCGAAGGAATAACCAATGTTCCCTACCAGCGCACAATTCAAACCTGCAGTTTTACAGATGTGAAATATGAGTGCAGTAGTAGTTGACTTTCCATTGCTGCCGGTGATGGCAATAATTTTACTATTGCCTTTGTGCCGGAATGCCAGTTCTATTTCGCTGATGATAGGAACACCTTTCTTTCGGATTTTCTTCACCCATTCATTCTTTTCAGGAATGCCCGGGCTTTTCACCACTTCATCAGCATTTAATAATTTTTCTTCGTCAATTCCCTTTTCAATGAAACCAATTTCTGCCGCTTGCAATTCTTTACGATAACCATCTTTCAAAGAACCTT
>JAICTW010000722.1 GCA_025936195.1 Flavisolibacter sp. | reverse complement strand
AATTCCTGGCTAATTCCTATAAAACGCTTCCATGAGGGATGATGACGAAGGATATATCCAATGACCAGTTTTTTGCCAGCCTTTTTTGCTGCTTCCTGTACCCTTTCCGCCCCTTCTACTGAATCAGCCAAAGGCTTTTCTATAAATACATGGCAACCTTTCTCCAGCGCTTTGATGGCATATTCTTCATGAGTATCAGGATAGGTGGAAATGCAGACAGCATCGGGCTTTGTAGCTTCCAGGGCTTCTTCGTAATTATCAAATAGCTGATAACCGCCACCTAATTTCTTATTTAAAACTTCTTTACTTGCGCCGCGGGAAACAAGCCCGCAAATCTCAAAGCCATCCAATGTGTGATAAGCCATCGCATGAGATGCTCCCATGTTACCGCATCCCACTACAAGAACGCGTAAATTGTTTGTCTTTTCTGCCATAATAAATAATATTTATTGTTATTGATTATAATTTATACCAAACTAAATAAGCACTAAGTATAGTACTTTTTTTGCAAAAAGCAATGTCTTAATTTGTTATTGTAATTTTCTCTTTTGACATAACTATTTTGGTTTAATAAACATATATTCTGAACGGTCAATCCATCCTTTTCTTAAATCAAGCCTGAACCATCCTTCTGCATTCTTTTTTTGAATTCTTGACGGATAGAACGGACCAAAATCCTTAATATCATATTCAAACCAGGTTTTACCCAGGTCAGGCGAAATGATGATTCCAAGAGTAAAAGGAGAAGCAACAGCAGGAAGTGCAGCTAATATCACCCCGTCCTCAATGATCATTCTGGTTGTTTCATATTTTGGATTAAACAGCAACGTGTGAGACTTAGGATCGGCAATATCAGCCGGATTACAACGAAAAATTCCCCTATCGTGTGGTTCGGGTCCGTTAGCATCGCTGATCCAATACATCTGGCCATCAACAAAACTTATTCCACCTGCTTTATATCGCGTATTTAAACTTTCTGTGATAATTACCTGCCAACTCCATTTATCCTTAACCGCATCATATTTCCCACATAACCAATGACATTCCCACCCTTTTGGCCTGTTGCCATCACCGGTGCTGGCATAAAAAGCATCTTCTGCAGGATTATAAGCAACACAGTGAATATGGCGGCAAATTATGGGATTATCAGGATCGCCTAATAAGTTTCCACCAGTGCCCCCACCAGGTAAACCATTGTCAGTAAAATATGGATTTTGCCCGAAAGAATAGGCTATCTTCACTGTTTTGCCATTATCTATTGAGTAATAGATATTTAATGGAGTAGCTCCTCCTTTAACGTTACTATAGTTTCCCCAGACCAGCATCTCTTTACCATTAATAATCCATGAATCAACTCCCGCCACCGTATGAAAGTACCAGCCAGGATTGTCCGGATTTTTAGGTGTATGGGGAAGATAATCTGAGCCATCAATATTCTTTACGATAATTTCATCATAATATTCAAGTTTTTTCGTGCACAGATACAATTTTTCGCGTGTAGCAAAGAGAACTTCTCCATTATTAAAAATATGACTGAAAGTTATATTTTTAGCATCAGAAAAATTCTTTTTGAAAATCCAGGTATGGCTGTTATCATCTGATAATTGAATTTCATTATCTGTAAAAGAAAATGCCATATTTTTATTTTGTGAGTCAACATATGGCATATTAGGTGGCTTTCGATACCAGAAATGGTCTGTTGACGGGTAACCATTAAAGGAATTGAAAGACGCGAACGCATTGGAGGCAGATAACATAAGACCACCACTGGCTACAGCAACAGCTCCAATAAACTGACGCCTGCTGAATTGCTGTTGTTTAGTCATATCCTTTATCCGTTTACAAGATTATGCTTGACCTTTTGGTATGGTATTTCTTTTTAAGTATTGCCATAGCACTCAAGGTATTTCCAGGTTTTCCTCTTTCCGGCCACTAATAACAGGCGCCCCGGTTTTCTTCCCTGTTTCACGAAAGAAGATCAGGAAAATGATCAGCACAGCCACTGCTCCCCATGCCGGATAAATCCAGATGCCTT
>JAICTW010000569.1 GCA_025936195.1 Flavisolibacter sp. | reverse complement strand
TATTTGCTGATTGGCAACGTCTATCGCACTATTGATAAAATTTAATGCTTTGGACTGATTGTCATAATATTCCTGTATCCATTCGTCGTTATAAGCACCCCATGAAAAAGTAGCGCCATCGGCATCGGCAATCTGGTGACCCGCCGCTTGCCAGTATAAAATGAAAGCTCTTTCTGAAACACCGGGATTCATTTGCGAATGCACAATAGAGTTATCAATAAAGTATTCCACCTGCACCTGATCGGCACTGGCGGCTACCGGGTTGGTATTGATATCCGTTATTTTTTTACAAGCAGACAATATCAAAACCGGTGCTATGAATAAAGCTGATTTTTTAATTATTTGGTTCATTGCTTAGAATTATTTGGTTAATATTTAGAACCCTAATGAGAGATTTACATAGAATATTCGGGAAGTAGGTGCACTTCCGTTTTCAAATCCTACTGCAGGTGTTCCGGTTGCATATACTGATTCAGGATCCACGCCATGCAAATGGCTGGTGATCAACCATACGTTATTGCAGGATACAGACAGCATTGCTCTTTGAATAAAGCTGTTACCCAACATTCTCTTAGGGAAATTGTAACTAAGCTGGATGTTTCTGATCCGCACATTTGTTGCATCATAAAGATTGATTTCCGTAATACCGGAATTTCCTACGCCTGCGGTTGCAGCCCAATATTGCTGCGTAGAAATCTTCTTTGTGTTTGCTACGTATTGATTGGTATTTGGATCAAGCACCACACCTTGCACGATCAATGAATCTCTTGAGCCATTATTTACTGTGACAGCCGCTGTTCCATTTCGCTCCATGTTATCCAGAGTTTGCGAGAATATCTTTCCGCCAAATCGTGCATCAAGTTGTATGGAAAGTCCAAAGCCTTTATAAGCAAATGAATTGGTAAGTCCTAACAATGCAGTTGCCTGTTGGTTGCCCAATCTTGATATATCAGTAGTTGACCGTGGAAGTCCATTATTGGTAAGAATAAGCTGTCCGTAATTAGCATCTTTAGGATCTGTAACTCTTAGCAGTTTTGTTCCATAGATTTCACCGTATGGTTGACCTGCAACAGCTAAAATCTTAAATATGTCAATACTTCCTCCGGGCAAAGTATATTGATCTACGCCTGGATAAATAGATGGTACTGTATTTTTATTATGAGAGAAATTTACACCGAGTGTCCAGTTTAAAGATTTGGGATTCTCTAAAATGCGAGCATCGGCAGTTACCTCTATACCTTTATTTTGAACATTGGCAGCATTAATTATTCTGTCGCTGTATCCACTCAACGGGTCCATTGGAAGATGAATTAATTGATTGGTGGAATTTGATTTATAGACAGAAACATCTATACCGATTTTATTTTTGAAGAAACGCAACTCGGCGCCTGCTTCGTAAGACTTAATCAACTGGCTCTTTACACTATCATTAAACAAAGTGTTACCTCTTCCAGCGATGGTATTTCCGTTGGGATCTGTGCTGATGTAATAAGTGTTATACAATGAATAAGGATCAAGATCGCTACCAGCCGCTGCATAGGAACCTCTTAATTTACCATAGCTAAACCATGAGGGCAGGTTTCCACCCATTCGATCAATCATATCTGTAAACACGTAAGAAAGACTTACAGAAGGATAGAAAAAAGATTTGTTACGAGGAGCTAAAGCTGATGTCCAGTCATTACGGAACGTGCTACTTAGAAAAAGATAACCATCGTAGTTTAATTCTACTGAACCATAAAACGAATTAATTTTCTTTTGACTGAATGCCTGAGCCACCGTAGGATTGCCCGAAGAGTTCGTTACCGAAAATAAATTGGGAACCCGTAATGCACCGGCACTACCATTAAGTGTGGAATTCTGCCATGCCATTAAATTTCCTCCCACCATAACGGAACCTCCCAACTTTCCAATCACATTATCTTTTCTTGCTGTCAGCATTCCACTATAATTGGTTTGCTGATAGCTTTGTTTGCCAAGACTGTAGCTTCCGGTTTGGTTGCTGGGACTTCCTGCATACAACTTTGACTCAGTGTTGGTAGTATACATATCTGCACCGCCGGTAATTTGACCCATAAGCCAATTGGTAAAATTATGTTTCATAGAAGCGTACATAATATAACGGTTACGGGTATCTGAGTTGAGATTGTATTTGGCTGCCCAATAAGGGTTCATGCCCGCTCCTTTTTGCCACCAGAACATATTACCATTGGCATCCAAAGGATTTTCAAAATTGCGAATATCCAATGTTCGGGGTAAATTATAAATGGTGCCAAAAAGACTATAATCCTGCCCTTCGATAGACCGGTTATTGGCAGTAGCATTTATAAACTGAAACTTGGTGTCGAGCGTCCAGTTTTCGTTATTGCCAAATTTAGTTACTGCCCTTGCGGTAATGTTATTGCGTGAAAGCTTTTCTCCCGGTATCATACTTTTATTATCAAAGCGATTGTAGGAAGCATAAACAGAAGTGGAATTTATCTGCTGTTGAAATGAAATGTTCTGGTTAGAAACCATTCCTTTGTTGAAAAAATTAGAAGCGTTATCATAAGATTGCAGTTTGACCTGCTTGCCCGACCAATCGGTAACTGTTTGTCCATTTATTTTTGGTCCCCAGCTTGCAGTAGAAACAGAATCATAAACTCCATTGCTGCCTTGTGCATAAAGGTTTTGCATCTCAGGCCTGGTGAAAATACTTTCGAAGCCAACAGAAGATGAAACCGTAATTCCTAAACCAGGCTGCTTTTTACCTGACTTTGTAGTAATCAAAATAACACCGTTTGCCCCTTGTGCACCATATATTGCCGCGGCACTTGCACTTTTTAATACCTGGATGCTTTCAATCTGATCGGGAGATAAATCAAGAGGGTCTGCATTTGGATTGCCATCAACCACATATAATGG
>JAICTW010000359.1 GCA_025936195.1 Flavisolibacter sp. | reverse complement strand
TACACCAATAAATATGGTTATGTAAAGGGCAATAACGAATACGACAGAGTAGTTACCGGTAATGATCCGGTTTATGAGGATAAAGATTACAGGTTATTTCCAAGAGTATGGGATGGAAGCAATGAACAACATCATGCCGACACCTACATTGACTGGTTAAATTTAGATCACACCAACGTACAATCTTTATGCATGGTAGTTGGAGTTGGCGATGGATTTATTCGAACGCAGGATGAAAAAGGACAGATAAAAGATTATCCTGTTGATGATGGTTATGCGCCGGCAATAGGCGTTCGAAAGAACGCAGTTCTTGATAAAGGCCAACCTATTACGGTAAAAGTTCCAACACTGGCTGATAATATCCGCTGGTTCATGACCTATCAAATGGGCTTTATGTACTGGAGATATTTCATGTGGAATTTTTCAGGAAAGCAAAATGATATACAAGGTGGTGGCAACAGAAGAGATGGAAACTGGATCACCGGAATTTCGGCTTTGGATAATATGCGCCTCGGCGATCAATCCAAAATGCCCAGTAGCATTAAGCATAATAAAGAACATAACTCCATGTATTTATTGCCTTTCATTTTGGGACTGATCGGATGTGTTTATCAGTTTCTTAAAAACAGGCAGGATTGGATCGTTACTTTTCTTTTGTTCTTCTTTACAGGAATCGCTATCGTTATTTATTTGAACCAGCCCGGTAACCAACCTCGCGAACGTGATTATGCTTTTGCCGGTTCGTTTTATGCGTATGCTATATGGATCGGCCTTGCTGTAGTTTCATTAGTTAGAATGGCCAGGGAGATACAGGACAAGCTTACTTTCAAGAACACAGTTTTGTACAGCGGTGTTATTACTACTATTGTAATGCTGCTAAGTGACGCCAATGCCATCAACGGCGGAACATTTTTGGCTGCTATTCTTGGAGGAGTTCTTTGCTCTTTAATCACGGCAGGATTAACTTATCTTGTCAGAGCTGTTACTAATAAAGGAACCAATCTTCGATTAGCCGGGATTGTTGCTACTGTTGTTTGCTTAATTGCTCCTGTAATTATGGGAGCACAGGAATGGGACGATCATGACCGAAGCAATAAAACACTGGCGCCGGATATTGCTTATGATTATTTGGCAGGCTGCCCTAAAAATGCCATTCTCTTCACCTTTGGCGATAACGATACTTATCCATTATGGTATGCACAGGAAGTGGAAGGTGTTCGCCCGGACGTTCGCATTGTCAATACCAGTTTGTTAGGCATTGACTGGTATGTAAATCAGTTGCGCTACAAAGTCAATCAAAGCGATAAGTTTGATGTGATCTGGAGTGAAGATCAATTACGAGGCTTCAGTTATTGCTACAATACAGGCGATAAGTCCAATCAAACAGCCGATCTGCGCCAATTTTTGAAGAACAATCTGGGTGCAGCGCTAAACTCTGATGATAAAACACAGGTTGGGGTCGTTTTCCCTTCACACCTTACTGTTCCTGTGGATGTGAATTATGTGAAACAGGCCGGCCTGGTAAAACCAACAGATCAGGTTTTGAACCAGATAACAATAGATGTTCCTCCGAATAAAAACTTCTTTACGCTGGATCAATTAACCATGTTGGCTGTATTGTCAACTTCTGACTGGAGAAGGCCGGTGTGCTTTACCTCTCCTTACGGTGAAGTTGGCTTTGGCCCTTATCTGCGCCAGATCGGATTGATTTACCAGGTTGTTCCTGTACAGGTCAATTCCAATCTTTCACAGGGGCTTGCTATGGACGTGGATAAAACAGATACTTTGCTGATGAAAGATTTCCGCGGAGGCAATGCAAACAAACCGGGTGTTTATTTTGATGAAGAAAACAGAAGGCATTTGTTAAGCATTCGTGCTACTTATGCACAAGCTGCTATGAATCTGGCAGATGATGGAAGAAAGCCCGAAGCTGTTTCCTTGCTCGACCGTTCAGAAAGTCTGATCCATCCGGAAGCCCTGCCCTATGCCATGGTGAGCCGCGATAATCAACACAACCGTACTTCCTTACTGTATCTTCAGGCGGCATACAAAGCAGGTCATTCAGCCCTGATCAAAAAGCTAAAAGATGCACTGACCAAGGACTTCAATGACCAGTTGAACTATTACAAGTATTTGAGAGAATCAAAGCCTGAATACTATAATGGCGACCTGATGAGTGACGAGCAATTTTGCAATTATGCTTTACAGCAAATGCAAATGATGGATAAACAGTTTAGTGGTGCACCTGTCAATGTGAACGAACATCCGGGACAGCAACCACCGACAGATAGTCCGAAAACGAAATAAATTTTTATAAATCCCGGCGGTTTGCCGGGATTTTTCTTTAACACTGTCATTGAAACAAACAATGCATAATTATTGTAGATTGCTGAATGTGAATCGTCAATCGTGATCCCGATAGCTATCGGGAGTGAATTGGAGAGTTCTTTTTAGTTTTATTCTCACAATAGTTCGTGTACTGGAGATATTGAATCGAAAATTCCGGATATACTGCTAGTGTATATTCATCATTTAACGGATCTTTCATTCAACATTCACTACTGACCACTCACCTTAAACACAACACCATGCAAGGCTTTCAATTTTCAAAATTTGATCCTAACGAAAATGGCAAAACTAAATTTGACCAGTTGCTCGATCTTTTCATGCAGTTACTCACCTATACCAGCGGCGATGTGGCGGAAGCATTGGATTGGATGAACCAGTTGGACCGTCAATATGAATTGACCAATGAAGAATATGGGATGGGTGATTTTATTGACGAACTCAAAGACAAAGGCTACATCACCGAAAAAGAAGAAAAAGGAAAAATAGAGATCACACCTAAAACCGAACAAAGCATTCGCAAAAGAAGCCTGGAAGAAATTTTTGGCAAGCTCAAAAAAACAAAGACTGGCGATCACCAAACATACAAACCTGGTTTAGGTGATGAGATTAGTCCCGATACAAGGCCTTTTCAGTTTGGTGATATGCTGGAGCAAATTGATTTCACCGAATCCATCCGCAATGCACAGATCAATCACGGATTGGATTCCTTCTCCATGCAGGAAGATGATTTGCAAATACGGGAAACTGATTTCAAAGCACAAACATCCACCGTATTGATGATTGATATTTCACACTCCATGATTTTATATGGGGAAGACCGCATCACTCCTGCCAAGAAAGTGGCTATGGCGTTGAGTGAACTCATCACCACAAAATATCCGAAAGACACTTTAGACATTGTGGTTTTTGGAAACGATGCCTGGCCTGTGGAGATAAAAGATCTTCCGTATTTACAAGTTGGACCTTATCATACCAACACCGTTGCGGGATTGGAATTAGCGATGGATATTTTGCGCAGAAGAAAAAATCCGAACAAGCAAATCTTCATGATCACGGATGGCAAGCCAACCTGCTTGAAAATTGGTAAACGTTATTATAAAAACAGTTTTGGTTTGGACAGAAAAGTAACCAGCCGTTGTTTGAATTTGGCAGCGCAATGCAAAAAATTGAAAATACCAATCACCACTTTCATGATCGCTACCGATCCTTATTTGCAACGTTTCGTTCAGGAGTTTACCGAGACGAATAATGGCAAGGCATACTTTGCTGCACTGGACCGGTTAGGTGCTTTTATATTCAGGGATTTCGAAAGTGGAAAGAGGAAGACTGTTTATTAGTAATATATGACTAAAAAAATTATATTGATTGGTGCCTTTTTTTGTGGAATCAATAATCTTTCTGCGCAAATCAAAAATGAAGTTGTTACACGAAAAATAAACATGCCGAAAGCTAATGCAGAATCTTTGATTAAGAATAAAAGCGCCTCAACCATTAGTGTTGTTTTAAATCATACAGATAAAATTTATTGTTATACAAGTAAGGACAGTTTAAAGGGGAATTTCTATTCTTTAGAAGGAACTAATTCATTTAGAGATTTCCTTACCCAACAAAAAAATAAGTTTGGTCAAAGGATTTCCGTAATCATTTATGTAGGTAATCCTTCTTATAAGCTAACGATTGATGTTTTAGATGAAATGAGCATCAATCATATTAGCAACTATGTACTTATTAATAATAAACAGAACTGAAACATTATAAAATGGATATTAAGAGAACCAACACCCTTGGTGAATTAAAAGAATCAGGCTATAAGCCAAAAAGCATTAAAGAAGAGATCCGTCAAAACCTGATCAAAAAATTGCAGAACAAAGAAGGAACCTTTACAGGCATTATTGGTTATGAAGATTCGGTAATTCCT
>JAICTW010000505.1 GCA_025936195.1 Flavisolibacter sp. | reverse complement strand
TGGTTTATCCCAATTCTATTAAAGTGATTTCCGGCAAAATACCCACGCGGCCTGGATATCCAATAAAACCGTAACCGCGGTTCACATATAATTTCTGAGAACCTTCTTCATATAAGTCAGCCCATTGCTTATAAACATATTGCACAGGACTCCATTTGAATCCGGGGATTTCCAAACCAAACTGCATTCCATGTGTATGGCCCGCCAGCATTAAATCAATATCGCCATATTTTGGCCGAACTTCTGCATCCCAATGTGTGGGATCGTGACTCATTAAAATTTTAAAAGGAAGATGTTCTGTTCCCTCATAAGCTTTTTTCAAATTTCCGTACCTGGGAAAACGTTTTAAAGCACTCCAGTTTTGAACACCGATCAATGCAATTTGTTCGTTGTTTTTTTCCAGGATCACATTTTCATCCAATAACAAACGCCATCCAAGTCGTGCCTGAATTTGTTTCAATCGTTCCAGATTTTGTTGTTTGGCCTGAAGGCTTGGCCAACTTTTATAATCGCCATAATCATGATTACCCAAAATAGAATATACACCCATGGGTGCTTTTAACCGGCTGAAGACATCCATATAATCCTTCATTTCATCCGATTCATTATTTACCAGATCGCCGGTGAAAAGTATGAGATCAGGTTGCAACTCCAAAGCTTTTTGAACACCTTTCTCTACTGCTTTTTTATTGGCAAAACTTCCGCTGTGAATGTCTGATATCTGTACAATTTTCAGCCCTTTAAAAGAAGAAGGAAGATTTGGGAATTTCAGGCTAAGTTTTCGAACATGATAATTGTATTTATTGGAAAACCCATAGAGCAAAGAAGCATACAATCCACCGCCAACGGCAATTCCCAGCCAGCTTAAAAAAATGGAGCGGGAGATGCGGGCATCTTCAATTTGCTCTACTTCAGTATTGCGAAAAAACAGTTTGCCCACCAACCATTGAATGCCCCGCCGGATATCATCCACCAAAAAGAAAATGGATGCAATTAATTTGGCAAGAAATAAACCAATGATCACGGCGAATACTGTACTTCTAACTCCTTTTGAATAATTGTCCAGGTTGAGTAGCGGCAAAATAAAAAGAATGACCAGTGCCATTATAGAGATCACCCAATAGGAAGTAAAAATGATGGACTTTGTTCTGGGTCCGCCGGATTGTGAAAGAGTTTTTACGATTTGAAAAACGTAGAGATCAAGTAAGATCATAAACCCAGCTAGGATGAGCCATACAGGTGAACTGCGCATAGTTTTATTTGTGATGCAAATAAAGCAAAAAGTTACAGGTTACAGGTTACAGGTTACAGGTTACATGTTGCATGTTTCAAGATGCTCCTAAACTCTGTCTTGTTGCCCGGTTACTGAAACCTATAACTTGAAACATCCTATTTTTGCGAACATCAAAATTCCTTTCGTATGAAACTAACTTACTACGGCCAATCGTGTTTTGCAGTGGAAGCAGGAGGGAAAAATTTATTGTTCGATCCCTTTATCACACCTAATGAGTTAGCAAAACATATAAACATTGCCAACATCAAGGCGGATTATATTTTGGTTTCGCACGGGCACAGCGATCATACGGCAGATTGTGTACAAATAGCAAAGCAAACAGGAGCAACGGTGATCGGCGCTTTTGAAGTAGTGTTGTGGCTAAACAAACAAGGCGTTGAAAAATACCATCCCATGAACACAGGCGGCAAATGGCAGTTTGATTTTGGAACAGTGAAATGTACCAATGCCATTCACTCGTCCAACATGCCGGATGGAAGCTATGGCGCCAATCCTATGGGATTTTTAATAAGCACTCCCGAAAAAACTTTTTATTACAGCGGCGACTCAGCGCTGACCATGGATATGCAATTAATTGCAAGATGGGGAAAACCTGATTTTGCTGTGTTGCCTGTCGGCGACAATTTTACCATGGGTTATGAAGATGCTATTATGGCTGCGGAAATGATCCAGTGCAAAAACATTGTGGGTGTGCATTACGACACGTTTGGCTTTATAAAAATTGATCACGAAAAAGCAAAGAAGGCTTTTGCAGATGCAGGGTTAAAATTGAACCTGATCAGGATTGGTGAAAGTGTTGATCTGTGAGGTTTTTGTAAATTTGAAACATGCGATGAGATTCGACGATACATCTTCAGATCAAATTCTATACAAGCTTTGGCGCTGCTTACAGCGTCGTTTTTGTTTCCGACTGGCGGATTTCATCATAAAACATATCATAAAAGATTTTATTTACAGCATTGACATAAAGTTGTTGAATCCAGCCTCCCTATAACCATTATGATTTTGTAATTAGAATTACTGTGGCAGAGATCTTTTTTCCTTTTTTCTCATCAGATGAAAGAAGAATAATCTTCTACATTTGCGATCCTGTAGATGGGAAAATGAAAGCAAGGAAAAGGAAATTCGATTACCAGTTTGGTCTTTTCAACACAGGAGATTTTAAAAAAATAGATTCGCACATTGAATCCAAAAATTTTGAAGCAAATTTGATTTTTATTTTTTCGAGAAATAACCCTTACGCCTACGATTTGCCAATTATTATTGATCAGGCAAAAAATCGTTTTGGAGAAAAATAAATGAATAACGAAAATAGTCACAATACAACAGGAGGCGCCAGAATTATTGGAGTGGCCAATCAAAAAGGTGGTGTAGGAAAAACCACTACAGCCATCAATTTAGCGGCCTCATTTGCCGTACTGGAATACAGGACCTTGTTGGTGGATGCCGATCCGCAGGCCAACAGCACCACAGGTGTCGGCTTTGACCTGCAGAACGTCACGCAAAGTTTGTACGACTGCATGATCAACAATGCAGAAGCAAAAGATGTGATCCTCAAAACCGAAATCCCGAATCTCGATCTAATTCCTTCGCACATTGATTTGGTAGGCGCCGAGATTGAAATGATCAATTATCCCAATCGCGAAATGGTGTTGAAGCAGTTAATTGAACCAATCCGCAGCAGTTATGATTTTATTATTGTGGACTGCTCTCCTTCTCTTGGATTGATCACGGTAAATGCATTAACGGCTTCAGATTCGGTGATCGTTCCGGTACAGTGTGAATTTTTTGCATTGGAAGGATTGGGAAAATTATTGAACACCATCAAAATTGTTCAAAGCCGTCTCAATACACAACTGGTTATCGAAGGCATTTTAATGACCATGTATGACGGCCGCCTGCGCCTTTGCAACCAGGTTGTTGCCGAAGTGCGCCGCCA
>JAICTW010000400.1 GCA_025936195.1 Flavisolibacter sp. | reverse complement strand
CAGCCCGAGACCTGTACCTCCATATTTGCGCATGGTGGAGGACTCGGCTTGCCGGAACGCTTCAAATATTTTTTTCATCTGCGCCTCCGAAACACCGATGCCGCTATCCTCTACCGCAAAATAGACTTCTGTCCCTTCATTGTCGGCCGATATAGCACGGGCGATAAGACGCACTCCCCCACGCTGTGTAAATTTTAATGCATTGCTGAGCAAATTGCTCAGCACCTGGATCAGCCGTGTCTCATCAGCCAAAAAAAGGCGGTTAAGTTGTTCGCTAATCTCAAATTCCATAGTAAGACTGCGCTCTTTAAATTGCCACTCAAATACTGCCCTAAGTTTTGTGAGTGCCTGACACGGATTGAATGATATCTCAGAGAGTTCCATCCCCACCTGCTTCGATCTTAGAAAAATCAAGTACGTCATTGATAAGGTGCAACATGTGCTCGGAAGAATATTGCAGCACCTGGAAGTGCGGCTTTTGCTCGTTGGATACTTCTTCTTCCAAAAGCAGGTGTACACTGCCAATGATGCCATTCAACGGTGTGCGCAGCTCATGGCTCATTTGGGAGAGAAACTGAGATTTTGCCTTGGTAGCAGCTTCCGCACGGTTTCTTTCTTCGAGATAAGCCTCTTTCTGCTGTTCGGCTTCCCGGCGGGCAAGGTGCAGTTTCCGGGCATTTCTTTGCTGGTTGCGAGCAATAGAGAGGGTAAAGAAAAGGGAAACCAAAAAAGTGAACGAGTAATTAAACACATGATAAAAAGATACCCAGGCCGCTGGCAGGCTGACTCTCCACCACAAATGGGCGGGCAGTAGAAGCACACAGGCAAAACTACCCAAAGAGATCCCCAGATTTAAAAGAAGTGTGGGCAAGCGCTTTTCTGCGCCAAAAGAGGCGTAAAGAAAAAGTGTACCAAGGTAAATGATGGAAAAATCACCCGCATTATCCAGGGAATTACAGCACACTACCATCACAATGTTAAAGCCACCAAGAAAAAGAGTAAAGGCCAGATTATGAAGTCTGATGGAAGCTAGGTAAATGCCTGCAATGGCGGTAAGCATCAGGGCACAACAGATAGGGGCCAAAAACATGGGAGCCGACGCAAGGCCCAGCACTAAATAGACCAGGTAAATTGCGAGCACAAACAACTTCATACCATTGGCAAAACGTATCCGCCGCCGTACATAAAGTGAGGCCGTTTCCGGTACGCCGAGGTTGAGCAATCGGTCAAGCAATTGATTCATGCAGGTTTATTGGATTTCAATATTGTGGTGGCACTAATGACCAAATAAATCTCACTAAACAACGACGCCTCTCCCAGAGGTGCTGCAGCATCGGCACCATACAGTTTGGCTCCAAAAAAGGTATACAGATTCATATATTAGAAGTGAATATAATGATCCAAATCTATAGTTGCAAATGTGGGCGGGAACGATACAGTATAAGAACAAAACCGACTAAAGAGGCTTTCCTTTATTAGCTAAAAACAATTTGAATTTAGCAGTGGCAAGTACTTTGATACCGTTGAAATCTGCAATTCTCTTTAAACTTCAGCTAACATGCGTAGCATCTAAAGACAATTTTACAATTAGTCTGTATTATAGATTCAAGTAAAGCAAGTTAACGGTGAGCAATACTCTTCTACTCTTTCGATTGTTCGTCTGTTACCTTTTCCATCCATTCAACTACTTTGCTATCTAAATTTTCCTGAATCGCAATATGTGTCATTCCGTTATTTGCAGTAGCGCCATGCCAATGCTTTTCATTCGGTTCAAACTACATGACCAGGGTGCACTTCTTCAATCGGACCACCTTCTCTTTGCACCCAACCGCAACCTTCAGTGATGATCAATGTTTGTCCGAGTGGGTGTGTATGCCCCGCTGTTCTGGCATTTGAACCAACTTTCGTTATTTCCATTTTATCATTTTTTCTGTTCAGCACTTTTATTTTTTCAACGATACCATATCAATCACAAAACGATATTTCACATCACCTTTCAACAAACGTTCATACGCTTCATTGATCTGTTGAATGTTGATCATCTCAATGTCTGATACGATATTATGTTTGCCGCAGAAATCAAGCATCTCCTGTGTTTCAGCAATTCCACCGATCATTGAGCCTGCAAAGCTTCTGCGGTAAGGAATAAGACTGAATGCCGCTACCGGAAGCGGATTTTCGGGGGCTCCCACTAATGCGAGTGAGCCGTCCACTCTTAACAGATTTAGATACGCATTGATGTCGTGCTGTGCAGAAACGGCGTCCAAAACAAAATGAAGTCTGCCTGCATAGCGTTGCATTTGATTATTATCTTTTGATAACACTACATCATCGGCACCCAAACGTTTGGCATCTTCAACTTTAGATGGTGAGGTTGTAAATACAATCACTTCTGTTCCCATAGCTTTGGCAAGCTTTACACCCATATGTCCTAAGCCTCCAATGCCAACAATGCCTACTTTTTTACCGGGACCAACATTCCAATGCTTCAATGGTGAATATGTTGTGATGCCTGCACAAAGTAGTGGTGCTGTAGCTGCTAAATCAAGATTTTCAGGTATCCTTAAAACAAAAGCTTCATCCACAACAATGCTTTCTGAATAGCCACCATAGGTTTGTGTGCCCAGGTGTTTATCGGGAGAATTATATGTTCCGATATTACCGTTTTCGCAGTATTGCTCCAAACCTTCTTTGCAATAATCACATTCACGGCAACTATCTACCATACAGCCTACAGCGGCCAAATCGCCTACTTTAAATTTTGTAACATGACCTCCTATACTTACAACTTTACCTACTATCTCGTGACCGGGAACACATGGATAGATAGTACTATGCCATTCATTTCTGGCTGTGTGAAGATCGGAGTGACAAACACCGCAATACAGTATTTCAATCTCTACATCGTGCCGTGTAGGCTTTCTTCTTCCAATATTTAATTGTCTCAATGACGCATCTGCTGCTTCTGTACCAAATGCTTTTACCTGTTTTGCATTAACTATTTTTGCGCCTTCTGCTGTTGCTTTTATTGCTTCCATATTGAAAAGTTTTTTCGTTGCAAAGTTAGAATACCTTATTCCTTCTAATCTTAAAAATAAATTGCATCAATAGCCATACTTATCTTCATTGCCGTACTCAGCTATTTTAAATTTTGAATGAAGAACTATTTGTACTGATTAGAATATTATGACCCGATTGCTTTCATAATTTATGCAGGATATCACACACAACTGTATTTGCAGATACATCTTTCGAAACAACTGCACCAGTTGCAACAACAACAATTTTCACCAATGATTACCAGGTAAGATGATGGCTGCTGCACCATGTCCAGGAAAGTGCAGGCATCTTTGAAAAAACATTCTGCCGGTAGTATAGCGGCCAAAACTGGTGTAGAGTAGTGCAAATACAGTGATACTCTGATCAAGTTTAGGGCCAATGATCTCACGCAATCGTTCCCGTATCTGGTGAACCTTAGTTGCAGCACTGAGTTCGGCAGATAATCTTATGGTTTGGGAAACGGTTCCAGACAGTTTTGTATAGCAAAGAAAAACCCTCGATAAGAGGGTTCAATATCTTGTCAGAAGGATTTTGCATTCACAGGCATAGATTATTAGGTATGACCTGACAGATTCAACTAAAAAATTGGAATTTTTCTAAACTGTTGGTTTTTCTAGAATTTGGAACTGGTTGTCTTCGGAATTGGATTGGTTTTTAGGAGTTGGATTCCTTAGTTGCGAATGCTAATTTCTATTGCTTCTGTATGCATTTAAGCCTAAGTATTTGCATTTAGATTTTTCTCGTATTACTTTTACGGATAT
>JAICTW010000544.1 GCA_025936195.1 Flavisolibacter sp. | reverse complement strand
GCGCTGCCGGAAGTTTATCGATCGGCCAGCCGAGGATTGCTACCGCCAAAACCGGTTTTCCACCCATTGCATACACATCACTTATCGCGTTGGCGGAAGCAATTCTGCCAAAATCAAAAGCATCATCCACAATGGGCATAAAAAAATCGGTGGTGGAAATGATTGCTGTTTCATTATTGATTTTATAAACAGCCGCATCATCATTGCTGTCGTTTCCGACTAATAAATTGGGAAAAGGAAATTTTGTTTCCGTATGAACAATTTCCTGCAAAACATAGGGAGCAATTTTACATCCGCATCCACCACCTTTTGAATATTGTGTGAGCTTAAATTCTTCCATCATTTTTAAATTTCGGCTGCAATATCCTTTAAAATTTTTTATGCAGATCTTCTCTTTGCTTTAAATCCATTTTATAAATCTGCTTCGATACTTAACTTCGCTTTTCAACATGACTGTAAACAATCAACAAAAGATCATTGTGATTACAGCACCATCAGGTGCGGGCAAAACAAGCATTACAAGACATTTGCTGGAAATTTTCCCGGATAAGCTCGCTTTTTCTATTTCAGCCGCTACACGAAAAGCAAGAGGCATGGAAAAAAATGGTGTGGATTATTATTTTATGAGCGAAGAAGAGTTCACCAACAAAATTCAGCATGGTGAGTTTGCCGAATGGGAAATGGTGTATGAAGGAAAATATTATGGTACATTGAAATCAGAGCTGGCAAGAATCTGGAGCGAAGGAAAAGTTCCTGTGCTTGATATTGATGTGAAAGGCGCCATCCATGTGCAGCAACAATATCCTGAAACCACCTTGTCTATTTTTATTGAGCCGCCTGGAGTGGGGGAATTGAAACGGCGTCTTCAGTCGCGGGGAACAGAAAGCGAAGAGTCTTTACAAGCAAGAGTGAACAAAGCGTCGTATGAGCTTTCTTTTAAACATTCGTTTGATCATATTATCGTCAATGACAATTTAGAAAGAGCTAAAGAGCAGGCGCGGGAAATTGTGAAAGCCTTTCTGCTGTAAGCTCTGTGCAGTTTTTATATCTTTACTCCAACATGATCGCCGTTACTACGCTGGTTTGGTTTTTTGTTACTATTTTGATGATGGGTTTTTTTGCAGGAATCGAAATGGGCTTTTACAGCGCCAACCGTTTCGGAATTGAACTGAAAAAGAAACAGGGACGCCAAAGTGCCATTTTGCTTTCCCGCTTTATTGAAAATCCACAGCTTTTTTTAAGCACGACTTTAATTGGCTTCACGCTTTTTTTAGTTTCGTTTGTTTTGCTTTTCAGTGAAGTTACCCGTCCGATTTGGAATCTCATCAGGTTGCATAATGATATTATTCGTTTGCTTCTTGATATTATTCTGGCAACATTCATTGTGCTCATTTTTGCAGAATTCATTCCCCGGGCCATCTTCAGGGCAAACAGCAATATCATTCTGACGCGATTGGTTTGGGTTATCAATTTCTTTTATCAGTTATTACAACCAATTGGTAAGTTGTTCATCGGTTTATCCGACTGGGTGTTGAAATATGTTTTCAACATTCGCATGCACGAAGAGAAAGAAGTTTTCAACGCAGGCTCGCTCGACACTTTGTTCCAACCCAATACAGAAGATGTGGAGCCGCCAAAATTAGATACCGACCTGTTTGACAATGCACTGAATTTTCATTATACAAAAGTGCGTCAATGCCTGGTGCCGAGAAAAGAGATCGTTGGTGTTGAAATAAAATGCCCGATTGAAAAGATGCGGGAGAAATTTATTGATACCAAACTAAGCAAGCTGATTGTTTATGAACACAACATTGATCATATTCTTGGTTATGTGCACCAGTTGGATATGTTCAAGAATCCCGAGAGTCTTCAATCTATTTTATTGCCCATACCGGCCGTGCCCGAAAGCATGAGTGCTATTGATTTAATCAGCCGTTTTACCAAAGAAAGAAAAAGTATTGCCTGGGTAGTGGATGAATTTGGAGGAACAGCGGGCATCATTACCATGGAAGATATTCTGGAAGAAATTTTTGGTGAGATACATGATGAATACGACAGCGAAGAATTTGTAGAGAAGCAACTTTCAGAAAATGAATTTATTTTTTCAGGACGATTGGAACTTGACCATCTTACCAAAAAATATGGCCTGGAATTTCCCGATAATGAATCTGAAACTTTATCAGGTTATATCATTGACCACTACGATACCATTCCGCAGCAAAAGGAAAGGATCATTATTGATGATTATGAGTTTGATGTACTCAGTGTAAGCGATACCCGTATTGAAATGGTAAAATTAAAACTGTTGAAGTGAGTTGATCTTATCGGCTTTCCGTAGTGGAAACTCACAGAGGATAAAAATAGATTTGCAATCAGGTCTATAACCGCTCAAAAAAAGAGGCTTCCCAAAACATGGAACAGCCTCCTTTATACAATAAGAATCAAATTTAATCACACATTCTAAGCACTTTGCTATTGTATAACTTAGTTATTTATTGAAATTGAAACAGAATTAAAATCCTTTTGAATTCAAACTGTTGTTCTTTCTATTTACATCCGGAAGTTTTTTGTCGGGATCTAAAATCACATCAGTAATCTTGCTGGTGCTGTTGATATTGAATGTCCACACCGGGCCACGCTGCCAAACTTCCACGGGCAAATCAATACGGTGCTGTTGTCCATTGTCTTCTTTCACCAGAACGGTAACAGGCATCACCATCTGATCTAAATTCTCAATGGTTATAGCTGCACCGTTTTTAGGATCGTTATCATTGTAAACAACGCCGCTAACTTTTTGATCGAGCTTCCAGTTGTTGAAAACCCACTCTCTCCAGAACCAGCTCAAATCTTCACCCGCAACATTTTCAATGGTGTGAAAGAAATCCCATGGTGTTGGATGCTTGAATGCCCAACGGTTGATGTATTCTCTGAAGGCCACGTCAAAACGTTCAGGACCTAATACCACATCACGCAAAGCATCGAGCATCATGGCCGGCTTTTCGTAAGCCGTTATTCCCAGATTATTTTCCT
>JAICTW010000720.1 GCA_025936195.1 Flavisolibacter sp. | reverse complement strand
CTACTGATAAAAATCTCTTTCCTTCAACAGTACACTTCCACAATGCACAATAGAATTACCGAAAGTACAAGTGAGTGATGGCGCCCGCTGCGCCACAGGCTACAACTGCAGCCAAATAGTAGCAATGCAGCTAAGTACAAAATCATTCAACTTTATTTTAAAGAACTGTTTTAATAAAAAGAAAGCTCGCCAAATAATCTAACCACTTTAAAGAATAACTGAAATGAAAAAAGTCTCTCCAACCTATCCGATAGCTATCGGAACTCCCTTAGGAAGTTAGGGGGCCTTCCTTCTCTGCCATCAAATACGCTTTTATAAATCCATCCAGTTCTCCATCCATTACGGGACCAACATTGCCCACCTCATAATCTGTTCTATGATCTTTAATCATTTTATACGGATGAAAAACATAGCTGCGGATCTGCGATCCCCATTCAATCTTTTTCTTGCCGGCATTGGCGGCATTCTTCAATTCTTCACGTTTGCGTAATTCCTCTTCGTACAAGCGGCTCTTCAGCATTTGCATGGCTTTTTCACGGTTGCCCATTTGCGTACGCTCAGTTTGGCAAACTACCGTAATGCCGGTGGGAATATGCGTGAGAAAAACTTTCGTTTCCACTTTGTTCACGTTCTGTCCGCCTGCTCCTCCGCTACGTGCTGTTTCCATTTTCACTTCACTGTCTTTGATTTCAATGTTGATGGAATCATCAACCAATGGATACACAAACACGGAGGCAAAGGATGTATGCCTTCTCGCATTCGCATCAAAGGGCGAAATACGGACCAGGCGATGCACTCCGCTTTCTGCCTTTAAAAATCCGTAAGCAAATGGTCCATCAAATTGCATGGTGCATGTTTTTATTCCCGCACCATCGCCATCCACCCAATCCAAAACTGTAACACTCCAGCCCTGCTTTTCTCCGTACATGCGATACATGCGTGCCAGCATTTCGGCCCAGTCCTGGCTTTCGGTTCCACCGGCGCCGGAGTTGATCTGCAATACAGCAGGCAATTCATCTTCGGGTTGATTGAGTGTGCTTTTGAATTCGGCTTCATCAATGGTCTGCAAAGCTTTGTCATAAGCAGCTTTCACTTCTTCTTCACTGCCTTCACCTTCTTTCCAGAATTCAAACAGAACCGCAAAATCTTCAATGGCTATTTCCACCTGTTCATACAAATTCACCCAATATTCATCCAGCTTGATCTCTTTTAAAATGGAAGTAGCCCTTTGATTATCATCCCAAAAGCCGGGAGCCAATGAAAGTTGTTTGTCCTGGGCTATTTTATCCTTGCGATTATCGAGGTCAAAGAAACCTCCTCAGTCCACTCAGTCGGGACCTCATATCATTCAATTTTTCCTGTGTCATAGCGGGCAAAGATAATCAGTTTGTGCTTTGTAGTTTGAAGTTTGAAGTTTCTTTAGAGGCGGGATATTGATTATGAGTTTTAGCACATACAGACTTGCCTAAAAAACAAAAGCGGCAAGAGCCGCTTCCATCTTCAGTAAACGAAACTACTAAGCGTTTTGTGCAGTGTTGCGTGCAGTACCCAAACCATCTTTCACTTTATCGAAAGTATCTGTGGCTTTTTTCTTCAGGTCGTCAACCGTATCATTGAACTGTTCGGGATCGCGTAGATAATAAATAACACCTGCTACTGCAGCGCAAACTAAGGCACCAATTAATATTTTTTTCATTGTAAGAAGTTTTCTGTAGTCAGGCAATGACTGTGCCAGCCCTGCAATGGCTGAATCTGATGAATAACGCCTAATGCAATTAGCAATTCATCCAATTATTTACACATCTTATTTATTGTGGACAATATTGAAATAAAAAAGGATTTCAATATTAAAGAAGAAGATAGTTATGAGTGGGCTTACTCCACCACAAAGCTTTGCTTCATCTTTTTGGCAACAGGTTTTTCGTTCAGTATCGCAGGTTGCCAGGCAGGCATTTGTTCCAGCACGGTGATCATTTCATCATCAAAATCCTGGTTCACACCTTGTATCACTTTAAAATTAGTAGGAACACCATCTGTGT
>JAICTW010000663.1 GCA_025936195.1 Flavisolibacter sp. | reverse complement strand
GAATCGCTGAGAAAAAATCTGCCGCCGATACTTAATTGCGCTTCGTTATCAAACCCTTTTTCATAAGCCCCATGCAGAAAAATGAGAAGTGGATATTTTTTGGAGGAATCAAAATTTGCGGGACGTAAATAGCGATAAGGAAGATTGAGTTCCGGCTGATTGAAGTAATTCTTTTCATACAAAGAAAAATCCTGAGCATTGCACAGCAATGTGACAATAAAATAATACAATAAAAGGATGCATCGCATCAGAAACGAATTGAAAAATTTTGTTTCACCTTAAACTCCTGCCGGAAGAAAACAAAACCCAAAAAGAAAATATCAATGGTGTATTGCACAGATGGATGTTGTTGGATCTCTTCCCAGGCGTTTTCCATTTCAGCACTCCAGTGAATATCATCAAACATCAAAATAGTTTGATTGTTTGACCTGGGTAAGAATTGATGAAAATAATTGATGGTTGGCTGGTAGCGATGATTGCCGTCAATATAAGCAAGGTCAATTGAGGATAGCTGGCTGATAACAGAGGGAAGAACATTATCAAAATTTCCCTGCAGCAATTGAATATTGGTACAATTCAACTTTTGAAAATTTTCTTTTGCAATGGCGGCAACAGAACTGCTCCCTTCTATTGTTGTTATGAAAGCAGAAGGATTTGCTCTGGAAAAATAGCTTGTAGTTATGCCCAATGAAGTTCCTAATTCAACGATGGTTTGAGGTTGATAATGCTTTACCACCCTGAATAAAACCTGTGCAAGCCGTTTTGATTTAAGTGCCGATTTTGCAATTTGGCGAACTGCTCTTTGTTTAGCAGAATTCATTCTCGATCCTGCACCGAAGTCTTCCACTTCAATTGTTCTTTTATCGCACAAAAGCTGTTTACGCAATTGCTCTATCTCTTCCGGTGAATGGTAATTGCTTTTGTTATTGAGCATATTTAAAATAAAATCAAAGACAAAAGGCGAATGCATGCCATGGCCTTTGCTATTGGACGCATGCAAGTAATAATCAAAATATTTTTTGGCTAACTGAAATGAACTGTACACGGTTCAAATGTAAATGCAGAAAGATTATTTCCTTTCCCAAACCTGAAATGTATGTGAGAATTTACTTTTTTCACCAGCCGTACAAAAACGGTTTTGCATTAAATTCCAATCATTGACTGACACCTCAGGAAAATAAACATCGCCTTCAAACTGATGATGGATGCGGGTTAAATAAATTTTGTCGGCTTTATCAAATGCAGTTTTAAAAATCTCCGCGCCGCCGATCACAAAAATCTCCTTTACACCAAACTGCTTTGCTTTTTCAATGGCTTCGTCAATGGAATGCACCACTTCTACACCATCCTGCCTCCAATCATTATTTCTTGTAATCACAATACTTTTTCTTCCCTGCAAAGGTTTACCTATGGACTCAAATGTTTTTCTTCCCATCAATATAGGCATGCCCCAGGTTTGGTTTTTAAAATATTTCAGATCATCAGGCAAATGCCAGGGGAGTTGATTATCCTTTCCGATCACATTATTTTCGTCAGCGGCTACTAACAGGCTTAAAATAATGTTTCCCCCTGTCCCCCTAAAGGGGAGACTTAGGTTTGAGTCCCTGTCATTTATTTCACCATTCATCTTAATCGAAGTGTTTTGCAAAGCAACTGATTATTTGTGAGTGTTTGATCTTGTGAGGAAACTTACACTTTGCTGAATAGACCTTATTTCAGTATGAGAGCCGACGCAACAGAGGTCATATAGCAGCAATGCAGATGACTACATAAAAAAACTCTAAATGCTTTAAAGAATAGCTGAAAACAAAAGTGCCTCTCCGCCTAAGTTCCCCACTGGCGGACAGGAGGCTTTACACCGCCACCGGCGCTTTAATAGCAGGATGAAACTGATAATTCTCCAGGGTGAAATCTTCAAATTTGAAATCAAAGATGTTTTTTATTTCCGGATTCAATTTCATAGTTGGTAAGGGAAACGGCTTGCGGCTCAATTGCAGTTTTACCTGCTCCAAATGATTGTTGTAAATATGCACATCGCCGAATGTGTGAATGAATTCTCCAGGCTCCAGATTACAAACTCGTGCCATCATCATAGTTAGTAAAGCATAAGATGCAATGTTGAAAGGAACACCTAAAAAAACATCGGCACTTCGCTGGTACAACTGGCAACTTAGTTTTCCTTCGGCCACATAAAACTGGAACAAAGCATGACAAGGCATCAGCGTCATTTTTGGTAAATCGGCCACATTCCATGCGTTCACAATAAGTCTTCTGCTATCAGGATTTTTTTTGATCTGGTTAACGACATCTGTTATCTGGTCAATAGTTTCTCCATTAGCTCCTTCCCAGCTACGCCACTGCTTTCCGTAAACAGGTCCTAATTCGCCATTTTCATTAGCCCATTCATTCCAGATGCTTACGCCATTTTCTTTAAGATAAGCGATAT
>JAICTW010000370.1 GCA_025936195.1 Flavisolibacter sp. | reverse complement strand
TGATCATTTACACCAGCAATATTTTTGCTGTACTGGGATTGCGTTCTTTGTATTTTTTATTGAAAGGCGCTGTAAACAAATTCACGTATCTGCAACAAGGCATTGCTGTGGTTTTGATCTTTATTGGTTTGAAAATGCTGGCAGAGATTTTTGATGTTGAGGTTCCGGTGTACATTTCCTTATTGGTGATTGTGCTTTGCCTTGGAGGATCTGTTTTGTATTCCATTCAGACGAATGAAAAATAAGAAGCATGGCTTATTCTATTCAAACCATTTGTTCGGTTGTTAAGGGAAAATTTATCTCGCAGTATGCCGATGACCTGATTGAAAATCTTGTTTATGACAGCCGGCGAATTCTACAGCCTTCTTCTTCTTTGTTTTTTGCCATCAAAACGGAACATAACGATGGCCATAAATATTTGCTCAGTGCTTATAAAAAAGGCATTCGCAATTTCATTGTAAGCGATCAGCCATCAAAAGAACCAGGCAAATGCAATACCATTTTGGTGGATGATACTTTAGATGCTTTGCAGGAACTGGCAGCTTTTCACCGCGATCATTTTTCTTTTCCTGTAATTGGCATTACCGGAAGCAATGGAAAAACCATTGTAAAAGAATGGTTGAACCATTTGTTGCAACAGGAATATTCCATTGTGCGAAGCCCTAAAAGTTTCAATTCACAAATTGGTGTTCCGCTGAGTGTTTGGCAAATGAATGAAGAGCACACGCTTGGAATTTTTGAAGCCGGAATTTCCAATCCCGGTGAAATGAAGCAACTGGAAAAGATCATTCATCCAACCATTGGTGTGCTTACCAATATCGGCGAGGCACACAGCGAAGGTTTTTTAGACAATACGCATAAGCTGGCAGAGAAGCTTTTGCTATTCAAAAATTGCATGGTTTTAATTGCACGAAACAAAGACATTGGCGGACGAAAGGAACTGATTGAAAAAAATACCAAACTACTTACGTGGGGAAGCGCTGAAAGCAATGCCTTTATTCTTCGCTCCATTCAAAAGCAAAAAGAAAAAACAGAAGTTGTTCTTAGCTATGAGTCGTCAGCCAATACCATAACCATTCCTTTTAGTGACGATGCTTCTGTTGAAAATGCAATTACCTGCTGCTGCGTGTTGTTCCTTCTTGGCTACAATGCTGAAGTGATTAAGGAACGTATTGCAACGCTGCATGCAATTGATATGCGCCTGCAATTAAAGCACAGTATCAATGATTGTCTGGTGATCAATGACAGCTACAGTGCAGATGTTACTTCTTTAAAAATTGCACTGGATTTTTTAAAGCAACAGAGTTCCGGGTTGAAGCGAACCGTCATCTTATCTGAGTTTGTGGAAAGCGGAAAGAAGGATGGAGAATTGTATTCGGAGATTGCTGAATTGTTGAATAAGTATGAAATAAAGAAAGTAGTTGCTGTTGGAGAAAAGATTGTTGAACAACTTCAAAAGCGATTGGCTTCTTCTATTCGTTTTCAGGGTTATGCCTCTACTGATGATTTTATTAAAGAATTCAAAAGCTCACAATTTTTTCAGGAGATCATTCTTATAAAAGGCGCCCGCAAATTTGAGTTCGAACGTATTGCCAAATTGTTCGAAAAAAAATTGCATCAAACGGTTTTGGAAATTGATTTGAATGCGCTGGTTCATAATCTGAAAGAATATCGAAAACTATTGCAGCCTTCCACTAAGATCATGGCTATGGTAAAAGCATTTTCGTATGGAAGCGGAGGTGCTGAAATTGCTAGTGTGCTTCAGTTCCATAATGTAGATTTTCTGGGCGTGGCTTATGCTGATGAAGGAATGGAGTTGGTAAAAGCCGGGATCAGTTTGCCTGTCATGGTAATGAACGCTGAAGAATCTTCTTTTCTATCCATTGTGGATTATAATCTGCAGCCGGTCATTTATTCTTTTGATCTTTTGTACAAATTCGAAACTTATTTGAAAGAACAGGGGCTCAAATCCTTTCCCGTGCATATCGAAATTGAAACCGGAATGAACCGTTTGGGTTTTTCTTTATCACAGGTAGAAGAACTGGCGAAATATATTTCAGCATCGTCTGCGTTTCAAATTCAATCGGTGTTCAGTCATTTGGCTGCAAGTGAAGATCCTTCACAGGATGATTTTACAAAAGAACAGGTGCAATTATTCAACAGCGCTGTTCAAGTTATCGAACAGTACATCAGCTATCCTTTTCTGAAACATATTTCCAATTCAGCTGCCATTGTTCGCCATCCGCAGTTGCAAATGAATATGGTGCGCCTGGGCATTGGTTTGTATGGAATAGAAGTGGACAATAATAATTTACTCGAGTTAGTTCCTGTGGCCACTTTGCGATCTACTGTTGCACAATTGCATTATCTTAAAAAAGGTGAAACCGTAAGTTATAATAGGAGGGGAGTGGTGAACCGCGACTCTGTTGTTGCCACCGTTCGCATTGGTTATGCCGATGGTTACTCAAGACAATTTGGAAATGGTGTTGGAAAAATGCTGGTTAATGGGAACCTGGCGCCTGTTATTGGCACTGTTTGTATGGATATGACCATGCTTGATGTTACCGATATTAAAAACGTGAAAGAAGGAGATGATGTGATTGTTTTCGGTAAACAATTGCCGGTACAAACGGTTGCTCGATGGATCAACACCATCCCTTATGAATTGATGACTTCTGTTTCGCAACGGGTAAAGAGAATCTATTTCCATGAATAGAATTAACCTTTTTGCACGTGCTGTGCTACCTTCAACCCTTATCTTTGAGCCTCTTAATTTTTTAATGTGAAACTTCGTTCCGCTATACTCATCATTCTGCTTATTATTATTGCTGACCAGACACTTAAAATTTATATCAAGACACATTTTCAAATGGGCGAGCATATAAACATTTTAGGTTTTGATTGGGCCCAGTTGTATTTTATTGAGAACGAAGGAATGGCCTGGGGATGGAAATGGGGCGGTGATTGGGGCAAGATGGGGCTGACTTTATTTCGTTTGGCCGCTGTAATCTTCGGCACCTGGTATTTATTTCGAATTGTAAAGCATGGCTATTCTAAAGGATTTATCATTTGCGCAGCATTGATCTATGCAGGTGCTTTGGGAAATTTAATTGACAGCATGTTTTACGGAATGATTTTCGACAAGGGAATGATCTTCGACGCGGCAAGTAATTCTTACATTTATTATCCCGGCCTTGCGCACCTTACCACTCACGGGGGCTATCAAAGTTTTCTGCATGGTAATGTAGTGGATATGCTTTATTTCCCCATGATCCATTCTACATTTCCTTCATGGGTTCCCTTTATTGGCGGAAAAGAGTTCGAATTCTTCAGTCCTATTTTCAATATTGCCGATGCTTCCATTTCTATTGGCGTGATCACTTTATTGTTGTTTCAAAAAAGGCTTGTGCACAAAAGACACGAGGAAGAGCAACCGCAAACAGTTGCTACCAATTCTGAATTAACCGATCAGGCATCAGTAATGTGATCACTGTTTTATTACCTTCTTATTGATAATTGTATTGCCTCCCGATTGCAGTTGAAGTGTGTACAATCCTTTCGGTAAGTTTCCTGTGTTATTGATCTGCAAAACGTTGTTGCCATTGATCAAGGCAAATTGCTGATTGCGGATGATCCTTCCGGAGTTGTCAATCAAAATAAGGTGAACCAACTGCGGTTCCGGAGTATTTATTTCGGCGGTAAGTTTATCAAAGAAAGGATTGACCACATTTAATTCCACGGCTTTATTATCTGCAGCAAGTTTGATGGTCCTGGAAATCTTTTGTCTTGTAGCAGCAATTAACCGGATCCTGTAAAAGGATTGCTGATTCAAGCTGAATGGTTCCGTCCAACCATAGTAATTCATCTCCGAATTATTGTTGAATCCGTTTACTGTTGCCACAGTTGTAAAATTCCTTCCATCCGTACTTTTCTCTATGGCGTATTTCACGGCTTCTTCTTCGCGGCTGGTCGTCCAGTTAAGCTTTGCATTGGTTCCCTCAGTTTTTGCCGTAAAGGAAATAATATCTGTGTTCAATGGCGAACCGCAATTGAGCACATTCAATGTAAGGACAGAAGCCACATCTGCAAAGGAACAGTTTGGATTTGTTATGTTGGTAATGGTACT
>JAICTW010000377.1 GCA_025936195.1 Flavisolibacter sp. | reverse complement strand
TGTTGGAGCATTTCACGCAGCAATGGAAAAAATGGGGAACAACCAAAGGTGCAATGGTGCGGAATCAATCGCATGGCTCACCTGCCAATACATTGGATTTGTATGCCGCTGTTGATATTCCTGAAACAGAGGGCACAGATATTTTGCGTTTCAAGTTCGCTACATCTGCAGCGAATGTAACGGGCAAACCATTGGCTTCATCAGAATCCTGCACCTGGTTAAATGAACATTTTCTTTCTTCCTGGGGCGATGTGAAGAAAGCAATTGATCTTTATTTCCTCGGTGGAGTGAACCATATTTTTTATCATGGTTCGGAATACTCTCCAAAAGACGCACCCTGGCCCGGATGGTTATTTTATGCGGCTGTGCATTTTCAACCCACTAATCCGCAATGGAAAGATTTTGGAACACTGAATCAATACATCGCCAGAGTGCAATCGTTTTTGCAAAAAGGAAAACCAGACAATGATGTGTTATTGTATTACCCATTGATTGATCGCTATTCGGAACCGGGAAGAGATTTGCTGCAACACTTCGATGGAATGGAACGCAATTTTGATGGAACCGACTTTGAGCATGTTCCCAAATGGATGCTTGACAATGGATATGGTTTCGATTTCTTTTCTGATCGCCAATTGCAGCGATTTAAAAATATTGGATCATCTGTTCAAACCGGAGGAAATAATTACCAGGTGATTTTGCTGCCCGCAAATAAATTGATCACTGATGAATCGTTTAATAAACTATTGAACCTGGCGAAGAATGGTGCAACGGTTTTGGTGTACAAAAATTTGCCTGCTGATGTTCCAGGCTGGAATAATCTGGACAAGAGAAGAAACGTTCTTCAAAAACTGATTTCACAACTTGCATTTAAGCAAGGTGGAGAAATTAAAAAGGCAATCATCGGCAAAGGTGCTTTCTTAATTAGCAATGATTTGAATGCTTTGATGAATGCAGCTAAAGTGAGAAGAGAAAATCTTTCTGAAAAAGATCTTTCCTTCATTCGCAGAAAAAATAATGAAGGAGCGGTCTACTTTATTGATAACCGCAGTGATAAAGCAATTGACGAATGGATTTCATTAAACGTGAATGCTGCTTCTGTTGCTTTGTTCGAACCGATGTTCGGCAAAACGGGTCTGGCAAAATGGAGAAAGGCAAACAATGGTATTGAAGTGCGTCTGCAATTGCAACCATACGAGTCCATTGTTGTTCAAACCTATAGCGGAAAGAAATCAGCTAATGAATTCCCTTACATAAAAACATCAGGTGAACCTATTGACATCAATGGTAAATGGACCATTGAATTTCTATCTGGCGGCCCTGTGTTGCCACAAAAAGCAACCGTTGAAAAATTAAATTCGTGGACTGAACTAAATGAAGATGATGTAAAAAACTTCTCCGGCACTGCTAAATACACAACGAATTTTGAAAAGCCGAAGGATAATGGAAAAGCCTATCTTCTTAGCCTCGGACAAGTTCGCGAAACGGCTGAAGTATTTTTGAATGGAAAGCGATTGACGACTTTGATTGGCCCAAGTTTTCAGACAATGATTTCTTCAACAGAATTAAAACAGAATAATCAGTTGGAGATAATAGTGGCTAACCTCATGGCCAATCGCATCAGCTACATGGATAAAAATAATCTTCCCTGGAAAATATTTTACAATACCAACATGCCGGCACGTAAAAGAGAAAATGTTGGTAAGAATGGTTTGTTCGATGCTTCTTCATGGAAGCCTTTGCCATCAGGACTTTTAGGGCCGGTTACAATAACTCCTGTGACGTATGAATGATCAGGGAAAATCTTTTGATTAGAATAACCGTAAATTGTACATTTATTCTTTCTGTTTCGTAAGATCAAAATCTATACTAAAAAAATATAGGACAAAGGCATTGGTCAGATGGAGCTATCATCAGTGAACCAACTAAAAGCTAAAACCGAATAAAACTGAATTCATCATGCGCAGAATTTTTTTTCCTCTTTTGCTTGTATTCGTTTTCAATGAAACCTTTTCACAGGTTCAGCTAAATTTAAATACGGCATCTGCAAAAACCACCATCAGCAAATTTATCTATGGACATTTTTCAGAGCACCTTGGCCGCTGCATTTACGATGGATTTTGGGTATCGGATACAATGAAGGTTCCGAAGAAGGATCGCATTCGTTTAGATGTTGTTGATGCACTCAAAAAAATCCAGATACCGGTGCTTCGCTGGCCCGGCGGCTGCTTTGCCGATGAATATCATTGGCGTGATGGAGTTGGTCCGCGTAGCAAACGTCCAAAAATGGTGAACACCAATTGGGGCGGTGTTGTTGAAGACAACAGCTTTGGTACGAATGAATTTCTGGAACTCTGTTCTTTGCTCGGTTGCGAACCTTACATCTCTGCGAATGTTGGCAGCGGCACGGTTGAAGAAATGAACAAGTGGGTAGAGTATCTGAATTTTGATGGCGAAAGTCCAATGGCGAAAGAACGCAAGCAAAACGGACATCCGAAACCTTATAACGTTCACTTCTGGGGAATAGGCAATGAAGCCTGGGGTTGTGGCGGAAATATGACCGCTGAATTTTATGCCGATCAATTCAGACGTTATGGCTCTTATGCGAAAAATTATCCCAACGCAAGATTGAATAAAGTAGCGAGTGGTGCCAACTCCGGCGATTATCATTGGACAGAAACCTTAATGAAAAATGTTCCATTAGGCATGATGTGGGGCGTTGGTCTTCATTATTACACATTGCCAACGGGTAACTGGAGGCACAAAGGTTCTGCCACCAATTTTGATGAGAAGGAATATTTCAATACCATGAAAAACTGTTTGCACATGGAAGAACTGGTGAGCAAACATTCTGCTATTATGGATAAATATGACAGTGCAAAACGTGTGGCATTGGCAGTAGATGAATGGGGCATCTGGACGGATGTTGAACCCGGGACCAATCCTGCATTTTTATACCAGCAAAACAGTTTGCGTGATGCATTGATCGCTGCAAGCACACTCAATATTTTTAATAATCATGCCGATCGTGTTCGTCTTGCTAATTTGGCACAGACTGTAAATGTCTTGCAGTCATTGGTATTAACTAAGGGAAGGCAAATGTTGCTCACGCCAACCTACTATGTTTTTGATTTGTATAAAGTGCATCAGGATGCAAAGCTCATTCCTATTCAATTCAACAGTCCGGACTATGCAAGCGGTGATGATAAAATTCCGGCACTGAATGTTTCTGCATCGAAGGATTCAAATGGTGTTGTTCATATTTCATTGGTGAATTTGTATCCCGACAAAAACATTTCCATCCAAACTTCTATTGATGGCAACTGGAAGAGTGTAACAGGAAAGATCCTGACATCAAAAGAGCTTACCGACATCAATACCTTTGAACAACCGAAGAAAGTGATTGAAACCAATTTCAACGGAGCAAGATTGAGCGGAAATAAATTGACTGTGGATTTACCGGCGAAGAGTATTGTGGCGTTGGAAATACGCCCCTAAAGGGGATCCCGACAGCTATCGGGATAGGTAGGAGAAACTTTCCTTTTTCCGTTTTGCTTTATAGCGGTTAGATTGTTCGAAGTTTTGAATGAAGTGTATTTAAGAGTTTGAGATTTAAAGTTTTTATTTTTGTTTGAATAGTTCTTTAAGAGTTGTTTGAATGATTTTGTAGTCAACTGCATTACTACTTTCAACATCTGTTGCAGCCTGTGGCGCAGCAGGCGCCATCGCACTCTTTTACTGTAACAATTCTATTGAGCATTATGTGAGTGTGATCATGAGAAATGAATCTTTTAAAGTGGAAGAGGTGTAAGTTCCGTAGGAGCGACATTTTGGTAGAAGATGAATGAATAACATTGTTCTCAAAGTCCCGTAGGGGCGATATTTTGAAAGCATGAATTGAAGAATGGCTGAAGCAAGAAGCGCAAACTTGTACAAGCAGACACTATCTCATTAAGTGTGTAAGTAAAAATAATTGGGGTTTGACTTTATTTAAAGTTGAACCCTTTTTTCAAAGATCGTTAAGAACTGTGATAGGATCAGTCCCCAGTTTTGAATAGGCATTGACCATTTTCTGGTAG
>JAICTW010000653.1 GCA_025936195.1 Flavisolibacter sp. | reverse complement strand
GTTGCCCATGGGCAAGGACATGGCTATGGGTCCGCACATACCGAGGCAATGAAAACTTCCGATCAGTCCCATTGCAAAGGCCATGCTTATAATTTGTTCGATGTTCATCAGAAAAAAATTCTTTGTTCGTTATAAAAAGTTGTTCCATCGGACTGCCAGGAAAGCTTTACATCGTAAGAACCCGAAAGCTCTTTATTCAATAGTATCCGGGCAAAGCCTTGTGCAGTTGAAAAAACGGTTTTGATATCTTTTGATGCATCGGAAGGACGATAGAGATACAATTGGCCCTTCACTTCTTTATTCAAAAATTCGGTGGGCAATTGAATGTGCACTGTGTTTACTGAATGTGTGATCTTCGGAAGCGAGGACAATGCTGCAACCCTTTGTTCCTGATCAATCACATTCTGAAATTTTAATTCTGCTTCGTAGTAGTTTGGCGTTACCAGGTCAAATTTTTCACGGCTGGCTTTGTACGCCAGGAATAAAATACCGGCAACAAATACCAGGTAAACGATCATGATCTTATAGCCCCAACTCAATTTCATTTGTTTCAATTTTTATTTTGTTTCGTTCAAACTGTGAACTTTATACTCTCACCCACTAATCCGCCGGCCCAATGAACGTGGTCTCTGCGGTTTCAATTTTTTTATTGCCTTCATAAACGCCGATCAGCAATTTTGTTTTTCGTTTTCTGATTTGGTCCCTGTTGATCTTTACAAAGAAGGGTGTTTGAAAATAAGATTCTGCAGGCACGGTTAAATTGTTTCCTACAATACTGATCTCGCCCTGCATGTTTTCCAATTTCAAACTCATTGGAATATCTTTTCTTCTTTTATTCGCAAGTTTGATGCTGAACAAATTCGATATTCTTCCATCCGGTTGTGTTTGAAAAATTTGTCCGGGTGCACGAAGCACAGTTGCATCTACATCGCTGCGACTGGCAACGAGGTAAACCAAAAATCCAACCAGTACCACTAACACAAAAGAGTAGGCGCCAACTCTCCAGTTGAATTTATTTTTCTTAGAGTGGGCAATGTTTTCTTCTGAATCAATACGGATCAATCCTTGCGGTTTGTGAATGCTGTCCATAATGGCATCGCAGGCATCAATACAGGCGGTGCAGTTTACACATTCCAGTTGTGTTCCGTTGCGGATATCAATTCCCGTAGGACAAACACGAACACAGGCCAGGCAATCAATGCAATCGCCGAGGGCAGGATTAATCACAGCTTTTTTTAATTTTCCTCGCGGCTCGCCTCTCACATAATCATAGGCAACCACCATTGATTTTTTATCGAGCAAAACACCTTGCAATCTTCCGTAAGGACAAACCACAATGCAGGCCTGTTCCCGGAACCAATAAAAAACAAAAAAGAAAACCGTAGTAAATCCAATAAGCGAGGACAAGGTTACATAGTGTGCTCCAATGCCCTCATATACCATCTTCAATAAATTATCCATACCGATGATGTAGGACAAAAAGAAATTGGCGACCAAAAAAGAGATCGAATAAAACACTGTGATCTTTATGGCTCTCTTCCTGATCTTGTATGCATTCCAGGGCATTGCTTTTAATTGCTTCTGCTTTTGTGCATCGCCATCCAGCCAGAACTCAATTTTGCGGAAAACCATTTCCATGAACACTGTTTGCGGACAGGCCCAGCCGCAAAACACTCTTCCGAAAACAACTGTAAAAACAATAACAAAAACAGCAAAGGCCAGGAAGCCGATCGCGAAAATGAAAAAATCCTGGGGCCAGAAAATTTGTCCGAATAAAATGAATTTCCTTTCCACAACATTGAAAAGAAACAAAGGCTGTCCATCCAGTTTTATGAAAGGAAGGGTAAAAAACACTGACAGGTAAATCAGCGAAGCAATTGTACGTAAGCGGTATAAACTACCCTTTGGCTTTTTGGGAAAAATAAAATTCCTTCTTCCTTTTTTATCAATGGTGGCAACTGAATCACGGAAAGACTGATCCATCCATACTTTCTTCTCTTCAGCTATTTCGTGACCGGTTTCATTTTGTGTTTCCATTATTTCTTCGCGGCAGCACAATCTATTTTTTGATCGTGCTGTCTTCTGTTTTGTTGTTATCCGTTGTTGTTTCCTTGAAAAGATCACCTTGCGGTGCTTTGGCATTTGGTGGATTGGATCCCGCTAAAGTTTTTACATAACTCGCCAGGTCTTTGATCTGTTCGGGAGAATAAACTTTTTCCCATGATGGCATTCCTTTGTCTGCCCAACCGTATTTAATAGTTTTGAAAACATCGTTGATGATGCCGCCATGCAGCCAATAATTATCGGTTAAGTTGGGACCAACACCACCTTCGCCTTTTGCACCATGGCAGGCAAAGCAATTGGAATTAAACAACTTTGCACCTTCGGCAATACCGGCAGCATCAGCCATGACAACTGTTTTTTCATCCACTGTTCCGCCATTTTTCTTGTTGTAAGCATCTACCTGTGCAGCCGCTGCCTTCATTTCCTGATCGTATTCCTGCTGC
>JAICTW010000410.1 GCA_025936195.1 Flavisolibacter sp. | reverse complement strand
TTATAATCCAGTTCCATCTTCACATAATTTTTATTCACGGCTTCACTGATGGTACGCAGGTCTGAACTTAATTTATCATCACCCACCACATAAACGTAATTCAATGAATCACCGATCTTGCGGCTTGAATCGGTTCTTCCGATCATATCAATATTCAGATCGGCAGTTGTTTTTTCCAATGGAAAGGTTGGATGACTTGTGTAATATTCAGAGCCCCAAAGGCCTTCTTCTTCCCCGCTGTTGGCCAGGAAAATAATAGAGCGCTTTGGCCCTTTACCATCTGCTTTGGCCTTGGCAAAGGCTTGTGCTATTTCAAGAATGCTAACCGTTCCCGATCCATCATCATCAGCGCCATAATAAATAGCACCATTGCGAACACCTAAATGATCGTAGTGTGCACTTACCACCAGGTATTCATCTTTCAGATCAGTACCTGGTAAAACACCAATCACATCACTGCTTTGTTCCGTTAAGGTTGTTTTCTCTACATTCAGCAAAACATCTGCGTCATAGGTTTTGATCAAAGAAGTATTTGATTTGGCAAGATCATAATCATTACCGGCAATGGCTTTCGCTACGTTTTCAGAAACAGTAAATAGTTGAGGCGTGATACTTCTTCTAAACAGCGATAAGGATGGAAATCCCTTGCGATTAACGGCTGTTGTTCTTCCCGTATAATCAGAAGCGACAGAGATAATAGCTGCAGCTCCTTTCGCTACTAAGGTTTCATAAATGCCGGCTTGTCTGCCACGGGAAAACCGTTGAGGAAGGCCCCCAATGATCATAACTGCCTTTCCGGCAAGATTTACATTCTTTAAAGAGTCGGTGGAATTGGCTCCAACAAAAATAACTTCACTGAAACGCATGGTAGCAGGAATATCATTTAGGGATATGTTGAAGTCAGTATTCAATTGATATTTTTTGCCGTTTACTTCCAGCTTCGCATCCGTCAAAGAATCCTGATAAACATTGTAAAATAATTGGTAGCTGTCGCCGTTTCCTGGTTGAAGTCCCATGGATTTGAATTGCGATTCAATATAACCAGCCGCTTTGCGTTGGCCTTCTGTTGCAGTTTCTCTCCCTTGCATATCAGCACTGGCAACAATGTACAGGCGTTGTTTCAGATCGGCAGGCGTAATTGTCTTTGCATACGTTTCCGGCTTTGCTTTTTTTTGTGCAAAGCTGCTGATGGTGCTTGCCATCAGTACAAGAACAAGAAGTTTTTTCATGTGTGATTTTGTTTGGTTCGTGAATTAAAGACAGGCAATCTTTTCCACTCTTTTTTCGTGGCGACCGCCTTCAAAGCGGGTGTCCAAAAATACTGTGACCATTTCTTCAGCTACAGTTGTTGAAACAAACCGTGCAGGAATACAAATGATATTGGCATTATTGTGTTCACGTGCCAGGCGTGCGAGATCCGCCTGCCAGCAAATAGCGGCCCGAATGTTCTGATGTTTGTTGGCAGTGATAGCTACACCATTACCGCTTCCACAAATAAGGATGCCGCAAGCAGCTTCTCCTTTTTCAACAGCATTGGCAACCGGATGTGCAAAATCGGGATAATCAACAGAGTTGCTACTATAAGTGCCAAAATCTTTTATCTGCAGACCTTTTTGCTGAAGCAAATCCACTATAATGTTTTTGTATTCATAGCCGGCATGGTCGGAACCGATGGCTATTGGTTTGGATAAATCTAAACCTGAATTCATGATGGCTGTTTTTACAAATGTAGTGTTGAAGAGTTAAGAAAATACCCGGCATAAGCATCTTAACTCCATTCTGCTTCTTCTTTTTTGTTTTCCCTTTCTATTTTCCTGGCAAGTATAATGCTTACTTCATAAAGCAAGGCCAACGGAAGTGTAACAATGATCTGGCTTAACATATCCGGCGGAGTGATAATGCCGGCAATAATCAGCATGATAACGTAGGCATGCTTGCGGTATTTTTTCAGAAAAGAAGAACTAACAATACCGATCTTAGTCAAGAAAAACATGGCCAGCGGAAGTTGAAAAGCGAGCCCGGTTCCTAAGATCAATGGTATGAGCGTATTGATATAGCTGGTAATGGTCCAGCGGTTTTCAATGTTTTCATCCAACTGAAAATTGGCGAAGAAATTTACGGTGTAAGGTGCAATCACATAATAACCGAACAACACACCCAAAAAAAATAATAAAGACACCCAGAAAATGACACCTCTTGTATTGCTCAATTCTTTTTTGGTGAGCGCAGGCTTGGCAAAATTCCAGAATTGCAAAAAGATATAGGGAAAAGCAAGGATCACGCCTCCTATTAAAACAGCATTGAAAAAAACACTGAACTGTCCGCTTACAGCAGTGCTTTGCATTTTTATGGAAATTGCTTCCATGCAAAGTTTATTAATGTGCAGTGCCTTTCCAATCCGGCAAAGTAATTTGTAAGTAGGGAAATCGCTGTGCGTGGGCCCCATCAAAATACCCTTGATGAAAAATTTATTGTACACACCAACAATTACGGCACCAATGGCAATGGCAATTGCCGAACGGAATAAATGACCACGCAGTACTTCGAGATGATCAATAAAGGACATCTCTGCACGTTCGCCGTCTTTATTTCTTTTAAACAGATTAAGCGCCATTTGTAAAGTGCGGCAAAGATAATGAGTGAACGTTATAAGCTAAGACCTTAATGGGCAAGTGTAAAGGCAATAAAAAATTTAACTGCTTTTTTTGAACAGGCAGAACATATTTCGACTGTACAGAGAATAAGTACGGAAAATCGTTTGCCGGATTTCTCTACTGATTAATTGATTGAAGAAGTTCCGTAAAGGATGACTCTTCCAACAATATCCTTTGAGGCATTCCTTCTTTTGAATGCCATTTGATCAGGCGAATGCAATCTTCTTCAATTTCAATTCCGGTGATGTCTCCGTCATTGAAGCAACAACAACCACTATTGAAATAGGTGGGCTTTAGTTTCAGATAGTCAGGTGACACATGCGGGTATTCAAACTTTCTGACTTGAATTTCTTTTTGTGTTTCTTTCATCAGGTTTTCATCATTGGTTTGTTGTGCAATCTGCAACTACCTGTATAAACGTTCAATGTGTGTTAACGATTCAAATACGGGTTGATGCGTGTGGCCGGTAATAAGGAATAAGTTATTTTGCGAAGCGCTCCAGTCATACATCATGCTGTTGTGCAATGTTTTTAATTGTGCATCGTAAGCAGGTGTATTGGGATTTATTTTCAAAAGCATTTGCAAAGGAGCCCAAACTCTTGCCACAAAAAATTTACTGAACCAGTTGCCGTCACTTGCTGCATCGCCCTGGTGTCCGTGTGTGCAAAAAATATTTATCGGTTGTTGATTAATCGTTGTTCTGAGAAGAGCGCCTTCATAAACAGGAACATCACAACCAAAAATGGCTTTGATTTGGAAAGTGGCAAAAGGATCGTTCTGCCGGAAAAGATCATTATTGCCAAATATCTTGATGCCGCGATCCTTAGCAAAGAAATTTTTTTCTTTTTCAAGGGAAGCCTTCTGATGCTTCTTCACTGCTGTTAAATTGTTTTCCCATAGCTCTTCGCAATCGCCCATAGCAATGAAGAAATAATTGTTCTGATCATAATAATCCAATGCTGCAAGGTAATTCGGTTCGCAGAGCATGAAATCATCAGCGCCGTTTTTTGCTCCTTTGTGCTGGTCGGAGAAAATGATGAACTTATCTTTTTTACTATCAAAAGAAATGATGGGGCCTTTCTTCTTTTCCTGCTT
>JAICTW010000738.1 GCA_025936195.1 Flavisolibacter sp. | reverse complement strand
TCATATTTTTTTTGCCCGGGATCATTTTGATATTCCCTCCAATCATCAAAATTTTTCGAGCTTTTTTCAGTAAAACTCTTTATCCGGGCACCCTTGGTGCTGCCATACATGGTGTAGTCATAATGTTCTGACCCGGTAGTATCGGCAGTAACATGTAATACAGTGTCCTCCAAAAAGATTTGAAATGACCAGTTTCCAGGCTCTATCATTACAGAAACCATTTGGGGTTCTGTAGTTCCTTTCAGTTCAAAAGTTCCGTTTCTAAAAGCCGCACTATCTATGGTTTTGGAGGTACGGTCGTCTTCATTATAAGATGTGAGTTTTACAGTTCCGGAATCAATTCCTTTAACCGTGCCCTTAAGCGTGTAGCCGGTATTTTCATTTACTTTTTTGCTGTCATTGCAAGCAATGAATACAAATACTGCGGCGAAGCAGATCAGAAAGTTCTTTTTCATTCGTTTTGTTTATGTTTTACTATTTTAAGACTTCTGCGAGCATTTTATCCATCGCCTCATCCGTATCGCCGCCGCCGCCATAGCGGCCAATGATTACACCATTGGGGTCTATAAGAATTTTGGTGGGCAGAGAATGGATACCAAAATTGTCAGAAATATCGTTTGACCGGTCGAAGTTGCCCTTGCCATCCCATTTAAGGCCTCTCAATACATGTTTCCAAACACCAATGCCATCTTTTTCCACTGCTTTCTTCCAGGCATCGTGATTATTGTCATCGTCGGAAATGCCGATGATCTCAAAACCTTTATACTTATACTGAGAATAAAGAGACAGCAGGTGCGGATTGCCCCTTCGGCATGGTACACACCAGGATGCCCAAAAGTCCAGCAGTACATATTTTCCTTTGTAATCGGAAAGGCTTAGCGGGGTGCCTCTGAGTTCCTGAGATGCAAACACATAGGCTTTAGCGCCAGGTGAGCCCATGCGAAGCCCATCCAATTCTTTTTTGATCTCTTCTCCAAGACTGCTTTTTTTTATTTCCGCGGCCAGCTTGCTGTAACGTTCCTCACCTTCCTTCAAAGGCATTGCGGAAATCCTATAACGTAACAGGGAAGCCGTAACAAAAGATGCCGGATGTTTGTCCATGAAGCCTTCTTCAATCTTCCCCATCTGTTCATAATACGGATCCATGGCATCTTTCGCTTGATTTGCCTCATCCTTGAGGGTTGCAAGTGTAGCTTCATCTTTCTTAGCTTTCATTGCTTCGATATAAATCAAATTCTTTTTGTTGTAGGCTTCAGAAAGAGGTTTAATTTGCGCCATTACAGGTGCTCTTAATTTATTGAGCTTGTCTGCTTCAACCTGTACCGGAGAGCCCTTGAGCACGGCACCATCTGAGAAATTATTATAATCGAGTGAAAGCTGCATGGTACCGGGAGTAAGATATAACTGGGCATACTTGTCAAAGAATCGTGCATTCCGGTCCATCATGACCATGGCTTGTACCGGACCATTTAGTTTTCCCTTAAAAGAAAAGCTTCCGTTCTGAATCAGCGAGCTATCATATCCATTGCCTTTATAGGACAGGTAGATATAGGCACCTGATTTTCCTTTAATGTTGCCATCAATAGTAAACGGCTTATCCTGTGCTGAAGCATAACCCGACAATAAAAGCAAGCCTGTTGTGAGAGAAAAAAATATCTTTTTCATTTGAGTATAATTTTAAATGAAGTTCAGTTTTAAAAATCCGGTCATTACATCATTCACCTATTACTTCTGCCAGCTTCTTTTCCAGATCAGCGCCTCTTAAGTCTTTGGCAATGATTTTTCCTTCTTTGTCTAGCAGAAGGTTGGCCGGAATAGCCTTGACGCCATATAATACAGCCACTTCATTGTCCCAGAATTTCAGATCAGAAACCTGTGTCCAGGTCAGTTCATCTTTATGAATGGCTGCTAACCATGCCTCTTT
>JAICTW010000498.1 GCA_025936195.1 Flavisolibacter sp. | reverse complement strand
GTAATGTTCGGATTCACCGTTAGCGTAAATGTTGTACCATTCGCACACTGGCTTCCCGAAGGAGTAAAGGTGTACACACCGGAATTTTGATTATCTACAACCGAAGGACTCCATGTTCCCGAAATTCCATTCGTGGAGGTACCGGGCAATGTTGGAACACTTCCTCCTGCACAAATAGTACTTGAGGTTCCAAAACTGAAAGTGGGTGTTGTTCTTGGAGTAACGGTTACATTCATAATGACCGGTAATCCACACTGGTTGGCGGCTGGCGTAAACGTATATGATCTTGAAGTTTGATTATCTATTACAGCAGGACTCCAGGTGCCAGTGATGCCGTTCAATGAAGTTGTAGGCAAAGTTGGGGCTGTGGTCCCTGCACAAAAAGCAAGTATCTTATTGAAGCTGGGAAGAATTACAGGATTGGATAAGATCAATCCCGTATTCAAGTCTGTTGTGCAACCATTAATCGTTAATTCAAAATCGGAATAAATACCTGCATTTAACCCGGTTATATTTATTTCTCCTGAGCTGTTGGCGACCATGTTATTTGGACCAACAGGATTTCCGTCATCCGAATAACTTACTCCATAGGTTGCATTAGGTGTTAAACCGCTAATGGTAATAAAACCTTCCGATCCGTTACAGGTGGTAGGATTGGCACTGGATAAATTGGGCGCCTGTATAGAAAAAAAAGCTTTGTAATTACTGCCTCCGTTGTTCAATGTAAATGTTTCGCCACATCCGGCTGGATTGGTAGAAGATCCGGTTCCATCATAATACACTTCCAGAACATAATTGCCGGGAGCTAATAAAGTGAGATCTACCGGTGCATAAGGTGTGGTTACTCCATTGGCCGTAACACGGTTCCATTTTTGATCACCATCCACGCAAGCTCCACCAGAGGGAAATTGAGCCGACGGTATATCACAATTATCTGCTAAGGGAAGATCAATCGTATTGAAGGCTCCGGGTGCTCCGCTTTGAAGATAGATGCGGTAATGCAGATTAACAGTACAAACATTGGCAATACCCGGCGTTTTGAAAGTTCTTGCTTCTCCACCTCTTAAAATAAGAGTTCCTGAACTTTGTGTGTGTGACCCGAAATTGGTATTCGTAAAAACATTTCCAGCGGGGCCTATCAGACCTGAAGTATTAAAATAATTACTTTGATTGCAATCAGAAATCCAGACAGCAGATGCAGAAAAAGTTTGTGCCTGTGTTACGGAACAAAAAAGAAGGGCAATAACGAAAGTAATTACACTTGATACGGATTTCGGTTTCATAGAATATGCAGTTAGTAGAAATACTTAGTAACAGTATATTTCAGCGGACAAAATATAATTTTAAAATTGAAACTGCCAATTTATTACCGGTTTTTTTCCAGTACAATCATTTTGGCAGTACTGTTTTCTACGAAACAGGTCTGTGAAACTACCATCGTATTTGTTGTCATGGCTGATATGAAAAGAAGAAATCTTTGAAGCAAAGTTTCGTAGCAACAATCCTGTTATGCAATATTTGTTGATTGAAATATTGGATGAGATGTTTGTATGTTTTTTTAACAGACATAAGAGAAGCGCTTATCAATATTCTTTATCCTCTCTTTCTATAATTCACAACAGCCCATGTATTTAAAACAAGAGCAAATAAAAAAATGATTCCGATTTGCGGAGCAATGTCTTTGAGTGTACTTCCTTTCAATACCACTTCCCGCATCACTTGTATAAAATAAGTAACCGGATTGAATTTAGTGACCCATTGTGCCCATACAGGCATGCTTTCGATAGGAGTGTATAATCCGCCAAGTAAAATAAAGATCATCATCAGGAAAAAGGAAATGAGCATGGCCTGTTGCTGTGTGTTGCAATAAGTGGATACGAGCAAACCCAGTCCCAGCACCGCCAGTAAATAAACAGCTGCAAAAACATAGATGGTAAAAAAGCTTCCTGCAGGTGTAATACCATAAACAACTAACGACATAAGAAAACCAATGGAAAGAATAAGCAACCCTAAGACCCAGAACGGAATGAGCTTTCCTAAAATGAAATGATATTTTTTCACCGGAGTAACATTGATCTGTTCAATGGTTCCGACCTCTTTTTCTTTTACAATGTTCAACGCTGCCAAAAAAGAACCCACCATCGTTACCAGCAGCACTAAGATTCCGGGCACCATAAAATATTTGTAATCTAACAATGGATTGAACCAATTGGATGAAGTGATTTCAATATTTGTTTGTGGACTCAGTCGCGGCAATTGTATCCACTCTTCCCTGATCTCGTTATTAAAATCCTGAATGATGGTTTGCAGATAGGAAGCACCTAATACAGCCTTCATGCCATTGATGGCATTCACTGCTAAAAACAGGGAAGCTTTATTTTCTTTGACGAGATCTTTTTCAAAATGCGGTGGAATTTGAACGACAACATCTGCCTTATCTTTCTCAACTTCTTCCAACGCCTGATTATAGGATGTTGTGTATTGGTCCAATTGAAAATAGCCTGAAGCAGTAACTTTTGAAATGAACTGACGTGAATAGTCGCTGTGGTCATTATCAACAATAGCAAGCCTGATGTTTTTGATTTCATAATCGGCGGCCCAGGGTAAAACCAGTAATTGAATGATGGGCATTACGAAAATGATGCGCAGAATGGACGGATCGCGAAAGATCTGCCTGAATTCCTTTTGCAATAGAAAGCGCAGTGTCCTCATGCCAACCTGATTTTAAAATTTTTCAAACTGAGTCCCAGCAAAAGCAATGTCATTCCCAATAATATCAATGTCTCTTTCCAGATAAACCGCAACCCAAGTCCTTTGATCATTACCGATTTGATAATGATGTAGAACCATTTAGCAGGAACTATGTTGGAAAGAATGCGCAATGGCAAAGGCATGTTCTCAATCGGGAACATAAATCCGCTGAGCATAACGGTTGGCAAAAACATTCCCACCAACGCAATGAACATAGCTGTTTGCTGCGATGCTGTAACGTTTGAAATGAGCAGGCCAAATGACAGACAGGTAATGATGAATAAAATGCCTTCGCTCATTAGCAAAAGCAGATTGCCTTTGATCGGCACGTCCAAAACAAAAACACTGAGCAAAAGAATAGTAATGATGTTGATGATAGATAACAGCAAATAAGGAACTGCTTTCGCTACAATAATTTTTATGGGCTGCACCGGTGAAACTAACAACACTTCCATAGTTCCTTTTTCTTTTTCACGAACAACGGTGATGGCCGTCATCATCGTGCAAACCAGCATTAAT
>JAICTW010000416.1 GCA_025936195.1 Flavisolibacter sp. | reverse complement strand
TAAAAGAAAAATCCCGACTATACTGTCGGGATTCTGAATATGATGAATAAACTATAGTAATAGCTTACAGAACCCCGGAAGAGTTTGTATGCCACCACCAAATTTTATTGATTCTTTGTTTCATCGCTGCAAAGATGTGGTGCAAATCACAAATCAGCAAAAAAATTTTTGATAGCTTTATTCAAAAGGATTTTTATGACCATTCAACATAAAACCGATGGCCGCCATGGAATGTTTTACGTGGAAGAAGACGACGAGATTGCAGCCGAAATGGTTTATAACATTACTTCCAAAAATCAAATGATCATTGAGCACACCGAAGTTGATGAATCATTAAGAGGGCAAAATGTTGGAATGGAACTGGTGCGTGCCGGAGTGGAATATGCAAGGCATCATGGAATGAAGATCATTCCGCTTTGTCCTTTTGCAAAGAAAGTTTTGGAGAAGAAGGTGGAATGGCAGGATGTGCTGGAGGGAGGAGAGTAGTTCCCCCTGTCCCCTTGAAGGGGAGACTTAGACCGAAGAAACTTTCTTCTATTCAGTTATTCTTTAAAGCAGTTGAATTATTTGGGCGAGTTTTCTTTTGTTTGAATTAGTTCTTTAAAATGAAGTTGAATGATTATGTAGTCATCTGCATTACTACTGTGATCTTTTGTTGTGTCACTCACTTGTACTGCAACAATTCTATTCAGCATTGTGGAAGTGTCATTACAATATTCAACAACTCTTTATTCGAAAGTTCTTCAGCGCCGCTAAAAGTGCAAAGAAGACGCAGAGAACGCAGAGAGAAATACTTTGCGTCCTTTGCTCCCGATAGCTATCGGGATCCTGCGTTCTCTGCGTGCCTAAAAACCCGTACAACAAACGGTATCTTCAACAGATGAACAGAATCTTTCTTCGAAGATTGCTTCTTTTTTTTGGTGCGGCTATTTGTAGTCTACTTAGTCATTGGGAAAATTATTTACGTAAACTCTTTCGAGAATTGGAGTTACTAACCTGTATATAGTTACCGCAACAAAGAACAACAGTAGCAATGCGGATTGGCCAAAATTGTTCTTTCAAAATCATCCTTCGACAAACGGCGACAATTTTCTTTAAGCACAAGCTCTCACCAGTTCTGATTCACACTTCTTCCTATCTTTCCCCAATGAAACGCATTTTTCTTCCAATAGCTGCGATTACATTTTATTTTTTTCCCTTTCTCGCTTCTGCCCAAACCGATTCTTTCTATCTTCTTAAACCCGATCGTGTATTCGACGGTGAAAACATGCACACGGGCTGGATTGTTTTAGTGCATAATAATAAAATTGAAGCAGCAGGTTCTATGAATTTTAAACTGCCTGCCAATACAAGAGTGATTGAATTGAAAGGAGCCACAGTTTTGCCCGGATTGATTGAAGGCCATTCGCATTTATTTCTTCATCCGTACAATGAAGTAAGCTGGAACGATCAGGTGCTTCGTGAAAGCCGTGCTGAAAGAACGGCAAGAGCGGTTGTTCATGCCGATTCCACGTTGATGGCAGGATTTACTACTGTGAGAGACCTGGGGACCGAAGGCGCTCTATACGATGATGTGGGTTTGAAAAAAGCCATCGAAAAAGGAGTTGTTCCAGGGCCAAGAATGATTGTTGCCACAAGAGCTATTGTTGCCAAAGGCGCTTACGGGCCCAACTATGGTAATCCCGATCTTGACCTTCCGCAAGGCGCTGCTGAAGTAGGCAATGTTGATGAAATGGAGAAAGAAGTTCGCACACAAATTTCAAAAGGCGCTGATGTGGTAAAACTTTATGCTGATTATCGCATTGGTAAAAACGGAGAGGCAGCGCCAACATTTTCTGTTGAAGAAATGAAAGCGGCTGTTGCTATTGCAAAAAGCACCGGACGAATTGTTGCGATACATTCCGCTACTGCCGAAGGAATGCGCAGAGGAATTGAAGCAGGCGTTACCACTATTGAACATGGTGATCAGGGTACAGAAGAAATTTTCAGGTTGATGAAAGAAAAAGGCATTGCTCTTTGTCCAACATTAGCTGCAAGTGATGCCATTCAGCAATACAAAGGATGGAGGAAAGGAATTGATCCCGAGCCTCCTTCCATCACTGCAAAGAAAAAAAGTTTTGCCGCTGCATTAAGATCAGGCGTTACCATTTGCATGGGCGGCGATGTGGGCGTGTTTACGCATGGCGACAATGCAAGAGAAATGGAAATGATGGTGGAATATGGAATGAAGCCGTTGGATGTTTTACGGTCAGCAACATCGGTGAACGCAGATGTGTTTGGCTATGCAAATGAAATTGGAAGAATTCAAAAAGATCTTTTTGCCGATATCATTGCTGTTAATGGCGATCCCTCGGCAGATATTAAAAACATCCGCAAAATTGTTTTTGTAATGAAGGATGGAAGGATCTATAGAGAATGAGAGTTGGCAGTTGGCAAAAGCTGTAAACTGAAAACTGTAAACTGAGAACTCTTTTAAATCACGGTTCTACAAAACGTTCTTCTAAACTTTGTTTTTCTAAATAAAAACTTCCGGTAGGTTTGTCGTTAGTTCGGCAAACACCGTCCATGTAGTTTCTTCTGTAGTTGAAATGTCCCTGCATCAAAATAGCTTCACCTTCCGGAGTAGTATAACGGAAAGAAACCGAATCGCCGGAAATAGTGTACGTGCCTTCGAGTTTGGTGCGGTCGTCAATGCCACCGGTATAAAAATCCAGGCGATCATCGCTGCTTAATTTAATGATCACTTTTTCCTTCGTTAACTCTGTGCGGTAATAGCCCATCCAATAACCATCCAAATCATCATTGTCAACGGGCTTATTGATAAAACTGGTGAGCATTGTTCCTGCCAATAAACAAAATAGCGCTTTCATAATCCACAATTTTAAATTCCCCACTTTTAAGTAGAAATAAACAATTGTGCCAATTGTGGAGAGTGATGTAGAAAGCAGAGGGATAAGAATTATAAAGGTCCTACTAAAAAGAATAGAAGAGGTTTTTTTGATTATGAACTGAGAGCATGGCTGAATATCTCTATTGAACAATACAAAAGAGGAATGGCTTGTTAGCTTCACAAGCAGCAACAGAACGGAAAATAATAATTCTGATGACTACATAAATAAAGCCAACTGCTTTAAAGATTATTTGAAGAAAGAAAAGTTTCCCGACGTATCGCGATAGCTGTTGGGACCACCTACCAGGGCACAGAGGGCAAATACTGCTTCATTTCATCCGCGTATTCCTTAGCTGCTCTTGCTGCTGCTTCGGCAAAATCCTCTTTTGATGAAGCGTAGATAATGGCACGACTTGCATTTACCAAAAGTCCGCAATCATTTATCATGGCTTGTTCAGATATCTCTTTTAAACTTCCGCCCTGTGCTCCTACGCCTGGAACAAGATAAAAATGATTAGGTGTGATCTTTCTGATGTTTGCAAATTCATTAGCCTGTGTAGCGCCAATCACAAACATCAGGTTCTCTGCAGTTCCCCATTGCGAGGCCGTTTCCAAAACAAGCTCGTACAAAAACTTTTCACGAAGCTTCCTTGTGTGCATGCCTTCTTCCAGGTCTTCTATTTTTTTGATGATCTTCTGCAATTCAAAATTAGCAGCACCGGAATTGGAAGTTAATCCAAGCAGTATGGTCCATTTGTTCCTGTATTCCAAAAAGGGT
>JAICTW010000526.1 GCA_025936195.1 Flavisolibacter sp. | reverse complement strand
TTGATTTCAGGTTGTTCAGAATATTTTCCAGGTCAAGCGCAATTTTTTTATTGTTTTCTCTTATCCGGGTTACCTGAGCTCTATCTCCCTTGATGACCGTTCCTCTTACATCGCTTTCAATTAAAAACAGGTCCACTTCAAGATCTCGCAGATCATTTTGCACCTGCACTTCATTCATTAAATTTTTATTACCACCAATCAGGCGATTAATGTTATAACCAGAAATTACCTGGAGAAAAAGGATGATGATAATGCCAAAAAGGAATAACCACAAAACAAGGTATCGGGGATCGGGTCTGCGCATCTTAAAACCGGCTATAGTCGAAAATACAAAATTCAACTAAGGGCTTAAGAATGTTTTGCGGGGAGAAAGTATTTTTTGAAAAAACGGATCACTGCAAAAATGAAAACAACGGTTCCCAACAAGCTGAGCAAAACAATGCTGATGCGAATGCTGCGGGAGAACAATTCATTCAAAAGAAAATATTCTGAAACAATCAGCAAAAGAAGGATTAGTATGAAGATGGTCAGTTTTTTCATAAACAAAAAAGAAAGGCTGCGAATCCAGCAGCCGTTCCCTTAGCATTAAAGTTTAGGGATACAATACTGGCGGTTGTTCATAGAATTGTTGGTTGCGACCTTAACGCGTATTGTATCTCTGTAAAGGGTATCCGGATGTTTTGTCTGGATATTGAATCTGGCATAAAAATATACCTTGTTCTTATAACCAAAGGAACTGTTAGGTTAAACAAGACAACACTTCGATGAAGCATAAATAAGCAACGATGAATTTTACAGCAGGTTAAGCCGTTTATTTAAGCTGGCTTTATGGGTGTCAGCAACCGGAATAGTGGTTTTGCCGATGGTAATGGTTCCTTCCTGGATGAAGTCAATTTTATTGATGGCTACAATATAACTCCGATGCACGCGGAGGAATTTGGATGAAGGCAATTTTTCTTCAATGGATTTTAATGTAGCATGAACCACATGGAACTTTTGAGGAGTGTGCACTTTTACATAATCACCCATTGCTTCTAAAAAAAGTATGTCCTCAATACTGATCCTTTTCAAAACGCCGTTGTCCTTTACAAAAACAAACCCCTGTTCCTCTACCTTCACTTCCTGCTTATTACTGTCCAAAGCCTCCTCCGCTTTTTCAATGGCTTGTTTGAACCGTGGCAGAGCAATAGGCTTCACCAGATAATCCACTACGTTCAGCTCAAACGCTTCTACTGCATAATCTTTTTTTGCCGTGGTAAAAATGATAAGAGGCCTGTTGTTACCCATCTTCCGGATCAGATCAAAACCAGACATGCCCGGCATTTCAATATCAAGTAATAACAAGTCAACCTGGGTGGAATTCAGTGATTCGAGAGCTTCGGAAGCATCTGCACACTCTGCTGCTAAATCCAAATTAGATACTTGCGATACCAATTGCTTTAAGGCCATACGGGCCATTGTGTTATCGTCAACAATAATACATTTCATAGTTAAGGGGTTATAACAAATATAACGATACCTGCTTTTTCTTCCTTTGCAATTTTATTTCAAAAAGATTTCAATGAAATTCGTTCTGCGACTATGCGCTTTTGCAACAGAAATTTTGAGCAGCAAAGATCACTTCAATTATTGTAGTAAAAAACAAGGGCTTGCTGATCAGCAAAGAAAAATGCAACTGCTTATTTCAAATTTTCCACGAAATAATCGGTCACTTTCTGGTACAGATGCGCCCTGTCTTTTCCAAGAACATTGTGTTCGTGCCCGGGATAAATCATATAATCTACCTGTACATTCTTATCAATGGCTGCGCGAACAAACCGTACCGAATGTTGTTGCACTACTACAGGGTCCTGCAGGCCATGAATCAGTAATAATTTTCCCTTGAGGTTTTGCACTTTCTTAGTAAGATCAGTTTCGGCATAGCCTTCGGAATTTTCCTGCGGTGTATCCATGTAGCGTTCGCCATACATGATCTCGTAATAGCGCCAATCGGTTACAGGGCCGCCGGCTACGGCTGTTTTAAACACTCCGGGATGATTCAGCATAAAATCAATGGTCATGAATCCTCCATAGCTCCAGCCAAATAATCCCATGCGATTTTTATCAACATAGCTACGGCTGTACAAATAATTGATCCCATTCATCAGATCTTCCATTTGCGCAGCACCTGCATGACGAAAAATGGCCTGCTCAAATTCCTTCCCACGGTTATCGCTCCCTCTTGGATCAAGTGTAAAAACAACATAGCCCCTTTCCGCCATGTATTGAAACCAGTAATCGGCAGCACCGCCATTCCAACTGTTGGTAATTAGTTGCGCATGCGGACCGCCATACCAATAAACAATCACCGGGTATTTTTTTGTGCTATCGAAGCCAACGGGCTTGTATAAACGGCAATACAATGGTATGCCGGAATTGTTGGCAATGGTAAAGATGCTCATTTGTCCGAGTTTGTAATCCGCCAAAGGATTGGGCGCATTAAAAACTGTTTTTGTTTTTAATGATTTGGTATCTGCTAACCGGATCATTCTTGGAATGTCAGTCGCGCTGAAGTTATCAATGACTGTATTGCCGCTGGTGCTTATTTGCGTGGCATGTGTTCCCGAACCCTGCGTAATTCTTTTTGAAGTTGTATTCTTTATGTTAAGCTCATACAAATTCCGTGTAATGGGCGATTCTTCCGTTGATGTATAAAACAAATTTTCTCCTGCGGCATCAAATCCTTTCACGTCCACCACTTCCCAATTTCCTTTTGTCAACTGCTTTAATAATCTTCCGCTGGTATCATACAAATATAATTGGTTCCATCCATCGCGATTGCTTTGCCAGATGAATTGTGAAGAATGCTTTTTTACAAACAGCATTGGCACCAGAGGCTCTACATATTTTTCATCTTTCTCTTCGAATAATGTTTTTACAAAAGCGCCGCTTGAAGCATTGTATTGGTTCAGCATCATATCGTTTTGTCCACGGTTCAAAACAGCAATGAAAATGGATTGGTCATCGGGACTCCAGGCAATATTGGTTAAATATTGATCGGCAGGTTCACCGGTTTGCAAATAAGTGATTGCTCCGGTTTCTGCATTATAAACACCAACAGTTACCTGATGGCTTTTGTCACCGGCCATTG
>JAICTW010000117.1 GCA_025936195.1 Flavisolibacter sp. | reverse complement strand
CGGCGAAACCATTTGGTTCAAAGCATATTTAATGGAAGGATTTTATCCGGCAGGTGAAAGCAAAACTCTGTATGTAGATTGGATCACCGATAATGGAACGGTCCTTTCGCATTCGGTTAGTCCCATTGTGGACGCCGCCACCAACGGGCAGTTTGATGTGCCTACGGATTTCAAAGGCGATTTTATTCATGTGCGAGCCTACACCAAATGGATGCTGAATTTTGATACCGCATTTTTATACAGCAAGGACATCCGCATTTTGCCCAAAGATCCGGTTACAACAAAAACAACAATCACCATTATTCCTTCACTGCAATTTTTTCCTGAAGGCGGAGAACTGGTTGCCGGTGTTCCCAACCGCATTGCTTTTAAAGCCAACGACCAATATGGAGGACCGGTAAGCATTAAAGGAAAATTATTGGACAATAAAGGAACAGTGATTGAAAATTTTTCTTCACTGCACGATGGAATGGGAAGTTTTTCTTTTGCACCACAAGCGGGATCATCTTATTCAGTGAAATGGACAGACGAAAAAAAAGCAGAACATACGTCTGATCTTCCGGCTATTAAAGCTTCGGGAATTTCCATGCAGGTTGCTGTTGAAAAAGACAAGAGAACGATCACCATCAATGCAGGCAGCGAGTTGGAACCTTCCTTACAACAATTGCATTTTGTAGGCACTGCCAATCAAAATCTTATTTTCAAAAATGATATTGCACTCACTGCCAATAACAATGCAAAACGAATTATTCCCACGCAAGGTTTGCCCACAGGTGTTTTAACCTTAACACTTTTCGATGCCAACTGGAATGCCATTGCAGAAAGGATCACCTTCATCAACAACAATGACTACTCCTTTCCAACGCAAATGGAAGTGCAGCACTGGGGATTGGGAAAAAGAAAGCGTAATGAAATTGAAATCCGTGTACCCGATAGTTTGCAGGGCGCCAATCTTTCCATTGCTGTAACCGATGCCGCCATTGAAAGAGATACAACCGATAATATCATTTCTCATCTTTTATTAGCAAGTGAGATCAAAGGAAGAGTGTATAATCCTGCTTATTATTTTTCCAATAATACCGATTCCATTGCACAACAACTGGACCTGGTAATGCTCACCAATGGATGGAGAAGATTCAAATGGGAAGATGTAGTAAAAGGAAAACTTCCTGAAATTAAATATCCAAGAGATACGGCTTATCTGAATTTATCCGGACAGGTTTTTGGTGTAGCCAAAAATCAGCTAACGGGCAAGGAAAGCATAGCCTTGCTTGTTAAAGGGAGAAAAGATTCTGCGTCCCAAATGCTGATCATGACTATCAATCCCAATGGAAGCTTTGGCGATCCAAACATCGTGTTCTTTGACACGTTGAAAGTATATTACAGTCTTAAATCAAAATTTTTAAAAGAGGCTGAAGCAAAATTCATGACCGATCGTTTGCCCGCGCCTAACTACACAGCTTTCAGCAAAAACTTTATAGGAACCAAAATTGCTTTTGATACCACAGGCACTTCTCATCATTCCTTACTTGCATCCAAGGCGCTCGAGATTATGAAAATTGATAAAGGAGAGATCATGAAAACAGTAGTGATTCAAACTACAAAAAAGTCGCCCGTAAAAGTGCTTGACGATAAATACACATCAGGATTATTTAAAGGCGAGGATGCTTATCAGTTTGATTTGGTGAATGATCCTGCCGCTACTTCCTATACCAATATTTTTAATTACCTGCAGGGTAAAGTTGCCGGGTTACAGATTGATGCCAATACAAGTCCTCCATCACTTACCTGGCGCGGCGGTTCACCAACTGTTTTTTTGGATGAAGTACAAACAGATGCTGATATGATCTCCGGTGTTCCCGTAACTGATATTGCCTATATAAAAATTTTCCGTCCGCCATTTATGGGCGGCTTTGGCGGGAGCAGCGGAGCCATTGCTATTTATACGAGAAAAGGAGGCGATCAAACTTCGAAAAGTGGTGGCCTGTCTTCCAATACCATTCAGGGTTACACGCCTATCAAACAATTTTATTCGCCCAATTACGACAGGTTTGACCCGAAGAATGATCATTTGGATATTCGCACAACATTGTATTGGAATCCTTTGCTTTCCACCACTGCAAAAGACAACACCATCAAACTGAGTTTTTACAACAATGATGTAACGCAATCCTTCCGTATTGTGATCGAGGGCATGACCAAAGACGGTTTGCTTACTCATTACGAACAGATCATGGAATAATATGGCAAGAATAAAACTGGACCTTCACGATATCTACAACAACAGCGCTGCTATTGACAAAGCATTGCAGCAGGCCTTTGATGATGCCGTCAGCAAAAAAATCAGAGAAGTGGAAATCATCCCGGGAAAAGGAAGCGGACAGTTGCGCAAAAAAGTAGAACGCTTTTTACAGCAGCCCCATATCAAACCTTTATACCATCGTATTGAAAACGACAGCAAAAACTTCGGAAGACTTTTCGTTTACTTTAAGTTCTGATTTCGCCAAAAAAGAAAATTTACATTTGCAGCCATTTAAAATTGAGTTCATGCACACACGCTTTTTTAAAATTGTTTTACTGTTAGTATGTTTTTACCTCCCTTTGAAAGCTATGTGCTGGGGGCAATTGGGACATCGCATTGTTGCCGAAATTGCCGAAAGCTATTTAACAGCAAAAACGAAGGCAGAGGTCAAAAAAATATTAGGTAACGAATCCATGGCCATTGCCAGCACCTGGGCCGATTTTATAAAATCAGATACATCATACAAATATTTAAGTCCCTGGCATTACATTGATTTTCCCGCTGGATTGACTTATAATCAGATGAAAGAAGAATTAAAAAAAGATACGGCGAAAGACGCCTATACTGCTGTCAATTTTTTGGTAAAAGAATTAAAGAAGAAAAACCTTTCAGCAGATAAAAAGAAAATCTATTTGAAGCTGCTCATTCATATCGTCGGCGATATTCATCAACCCTTGCATGTCAGTCCGGAAGGAACGAGTGGTGGTAATGATGTAAAACTTCAATGGTTCGGACAAAATTCAAATCTTCACCGCGTTTGGGATGAACAATTAATAGAAGACCAGCAATTAAGTTATACAGAATACACAGAAGCCATCAATCATTCCACCGCTGCAGAAAGAAAAAAATGGCAAAGTCAACCTATCAGTCAATGGTTGTACGAATCCTATGTTATTGCCGAAGATCTGCACAACGAGTTAAAGGAAAAAAATCCAAAGCTTAGTTACCGTTATGGCTACGATCACATTCAAACATTGAACCGGCAACTACTGAAAGGTGGTATTCGTCTGGCAGGTTTGCTGAATGAGGTTTTTGGAAAGTGATTCATTAAAAATAAACAAACAAAAACTCCATGTAGGCGTGGAGTTTTTGTTTTATAAATAGCGAGAGACTGTTTTCAATCAATCTGAAACGATCAGATTTTTTTATTAAAAGAACCGCAAAGTTTATCCTTTCTTTTCCTGATTATATTTCTCTTCTGCCTCCTTTGCTTTCTTAAAATCCAGCACAACTCCGTTTATGCAATAACGCAAACCGGTTGGCGGAGGGCCATCGTCAAACACATGTCCCAAATGCGCTTTGCAACGGCCGCACATTACTTCGGTGCGGTTCATTCCATAAGAATGATCAGGAGCATAAATAACACTTCCCTTGCTAATGGGCTGATAAAAACTTGGCCAACCGCAACCACTTTCAAACTTGGTATCACTAATGAACAGCGGATTACCACAGGCCGCACAGTAATAAGTGCCTTTATCTTTAATGGTTTCCAAAGGACTGCTCCACGCAGGCTCCGTTCCTTTTTTGCGGGCACTGTAATACACGTCCTCAGGTAAAACTTTTTTCCATTCGTCTTCACTCAAATTCACTTTTGAGGTATCAGAGTTTGAGTAAACAGAATTATTCTTCTTTGTTGAATCGTCCATACTTATTTTTTTATTGGTTTGAGAATAGGTGCAGAACTGCAGGCATAAAGCCACAGGTAAAAACAACAGGTATCGCTTCATAGTTTAAAGTTACGATGTATGTGGTGGATTGGATTTTAAAGGAAAGGTGAAAAAAATTCTGATCAGGATCATAAATGCAGACTCGTCAAATCCTTGCTGCTTGGTCGTTTTCCCATATATTTGTCACTTAAGGTTAGTAAGAATGTTCAATCTAATTCTCTTTGGCCCTCCGGGTAGCGGCAAGGGCACCCAATCCGAAAAAATTGTTGAAAAATTTGGTCTGATCCATTTGTCCACCGGTAACCTGTTGCGCCAGGAGATTGCGGAAAAAACACCGCTGGGGATGGAAGCAAAAAACTTTATGGACAAAGGACAGTTGGTTCCTGATGAAGTAGTGATCGGCATGATTGATTCCTGCCTTGAAAAAAATCCTAATGCCAAAGGATTTTTATTTGATGGTTTTCCAAGAACTATTGCGCAGGCAGAAGCACTCGACAGATTACTGGCACTTAAAAGAAATTCTATTACCAAGGTCATCGCTTTGGATGTATTGGAAGAAGAACTGATCAGCAGATTAATTAAAAGAGGAGCCACATCGGGCAGAAGTGATGATACCAATGAAGAAGTGATCCGCAAACGCTTTCTGGTGTATAAAAACGAAACAGAACCGGTTGCCGATTATTATAAAGAACAGGATAAATTTATTTCTATAAAAGGCATTGGTACTATTGACGAAATTTTTGCGGCACTTAGTCTTGCCATTGAAACGGAAATAGCAGCGCAGCAATCGGTGTAGGCCCATCCTGATCTTCCCGGTGGAAGGTCAGCTTACCGCATCCATAATTTTTCCTGAAGAGTTTATCAATCGAAGAGACAAAAGCACTTAAATTGTTTGAGTGCTTTAATATTTGCATAACATCCGTTCAGGTCTGTGCAGTTGCAAAACTGCGCCGGAGGATTTAGGTGGATTGGGCTCCTATCTTTGCACTCTTAAAGATGCTTGTATGAACGAAATAGAAAAAGCAGAATTCCTCAGGCGCCGTTTCATTCCATTGTTAGAACAAATTCCTTCTGATATGCCGGCACAATGGGGCAAAATGACCTTACAGCAAATGATTGAACATTTCTCAGACAGTGTTCGCATTGCGTCGGGCAAAACAGTTCATACCAATTTTGTTTTTCCTCCCGATCAGTTGCAACGAGTACGTGAATTCATGCTGAGTGAAAAGCCTTTCAAAGAAAATACAGTCAACCCCTTAATGCCCGAAGCTCCTGCACCTGTAGTCAACACCTCAGTTGAAGAAGCAATTAATGAATTACAGAAAGAACTTAGTTTCTTCTTTTCTGTTTTTGAGAAGAACAATCTGCAGGTTACACGAAGTCCTTTCTTCGGCGATCTCAATTATGAGCAAAATGTTCACCTGCTTCACAAACATGCGTTGCATCACCTGCGGCAGTTTGGTGTAACGGTCAGCTAATGTTTCCGTAAAAGATTGTTATGGATATTTGTTTGCCTCAGTAAACATATCAAACGCCTTTATCTTTATTGAACGAAAGCTATATGAAACTTGAGAATTATATTTTGGGAAAATGGACAACCGGCGATGGTGATGGACAACCACTTCACGATGCTGTAACCGGCGAAACGATTGCATACGCTACCACCAAAGGTTTAGACTTTGCTTCCGTTTTGCAATACGGCCGGGAAGTTGGAAATACTTTATTGCGCAAACTGAGTTTCCACGAAAGAGGAAGGATGCTGAAGGCATTGGCGCTTTATTTATTGGAGCGAAAAGAAAAATTTTATCAGGTTAGTTATCATACAGGCGCAACAAAAGCCGATAGCTGGATTGATATTGAAGGCGGTATTGGAAATCTTTTTGCCAATGCCTCGCTGCGAAGAAAATTTCCTGATCTTCCTTATTGCACTGATGGTGATCCAATTGGCTTAAGTAAGCAAGGGAATTTTATGGCACATCATTTATTAATGCCAAAAGAAGGCGTGGCCGTTCATATTAATGCCTATAATTTTCCGGTGTGGGGAATGTTGGAGAAATGTGCTGTCAATTGGTTGGCGGGTATGCCCGCGGTGGTAAAACCTGCGAGTATTACTTCTTATTTAACCGAAGCAGTAGTAAAAGAAATTATTGCTTCCAGGATTTTACCTGAAGGTGCATTACAGTTGATTTGCGGAAGTGCAGGCGATATGCTCGATTATGTAACTGCACAAGACGTCGTTACATTCACGGGTTCCAAATCAACCGGATTAATGCTCAAATCGCACAAGAGAATTTTGGAAGAAAGTGTGCCCTTTAATATGGAGGCGGATTCGTTGAATGCAATTGTGTTGGGAAATGATGTCACTCCAAATTCTGCGGAGTGGGAGATCTTCATCAAAGAGGTTCGAAAAGAAATGACCGTGAAGGCCGGACAAAAATGTACAGCTATCCGCAGAATTTTTGTTCCTGAGCATTTGCTGGAAGATGCTTATCTCGCTTTGGGGAAATCCTTGTCGCAAACAACCGTTGGTAATCCATTGAATGAAAAAGTTCGAATGGGTGCTTTGGCAAGTAAAGACCAGAGAGAAGAAGTAAAACAAAATGTTCAAAAGCTTTTGGCTTCCTCGCAAATTGTTTACGGTTCTTTAGACAGTGTTGAAGTGATTGATGCCGATGCAAAAAAAGGTGCTTTTCTTTCTCCCCTTTTATTAATGAGTGAAGATCCTTTTAAAAATGAGTTGGTTCATGAAATAGAATGTTTTGGCCCCGTGAGTACCATTATGCCATATAAAGATTTGAGCGATGCCATTGCGTTAGCTAAAAAAGGAAAAGGTTCTTTGTGTTGTTCCATTGTTACAGCTGATAATAAATTGGCCACTGATTTTGTTGTTGGTGCTGCAACGCATCACGGAAGAATTTTAGTTCTCAATCAGGAATGCGCTAAAGAAAGTACAGGTCATGGTTCACCATTGCCATTGCTGATTCACGGCGGACCTGGAAGGGCTGGCGGCGGAGAGGAAATGGGTGGTGTTCGCGGTGTAAAGCACTACATGCAAAGAGTGGCGATACAGGGTTCACCAACAACCATAACGGCCATCACACAAGAGTATCAGCCCAATGCAAAGGGAGTCCAAACCAATGTTCATCCTTTTAAAAAACATTTTGAGGAGTTGCAGGTAGGTGATCAGATCATCACTGAAAAAAGAAAGATCACTTCGGAAGACATTGATGCTTTTGCCGACTTAAGCGGAGATCATTTTTATGCGCATTTGAAAGACACAGATTTTTCAGG
>JAICTW010000081.1 GCA_025936195.1 Flavisolibacter sp. | reverse complement strand
CCTTTCTTCTGTTATTATGTCTCCACCTTACGGCCATGAAACCAAAGATCACTACAAGCGCCACAAAAATGAAAAAAATCATACTGAACATAACACAAGATTTATGATTCATAATAATTGTTTCAAAAACCATGCGCAGTATTTTATAAAAAGAAAAGCCAACGCAGGGTTGACTCTTCAGCACACAAATAATTGGGCAATGGTCTGATATTTGAAGACAATACCGTGCTTCTATTTGAACCTGTCGCCATTAACATTCTTCACCTACTCAAAAAATAAAATTTTATGGCACAAACTGTTGCAGAGTTCACCATTGATCGTTTACATGAATGGGGGATTAAAAGAATTTTTGGCTTTCCCGGAGATGGCATTAATGGATTTATGTCTGCGCTTCGCAAGGCACAGGATAAAATTGATTTTATTCAAACACGGCACGAGGAAATGGCAGCGTTCATGGCTTGTGCGCATGCAAAATTTACAGATGAAGTTGGTGTATGTATGGCTACATCCGGTCCAGGCGCTATTCATTTGCTCAATGGATTGTATGATGCCAAAATGGACCACCAGCCTGTTGTAGCTATAGTTGGCCAGCAGGCGAGAATGGCAATGGGAGGCAGCTTTCAACAGGAAGTGGACCTCATCACTTTGTTTAAAGATGTAGCCGGCGAGTATGTGCACATGGCGATGGTTCCTTCGCAAACAAGACATTTAGTGGACAGGGCTATCCGCATTGCTTTAGCAAGGCGAACGGTTACCTGCATTATCTTTCCGAATGATGTACAGGAATTAGATTATGAAGAACCAAAGCGAATACATGGTTCTGTTCATTCAAGCATAGGTTATAGAGCACCACGCATTATTCCTCATGAAGAAGATCTGGAAAAAGCAGCCATCATTTTGAACCAGGGAGAAAAAGTAGCCATGCTGATTGGTCAGGGTGCAAAGGGTTGCGAAGAAGAGATTATTGAAGTGGCCGACCTCCTTGGTTGTGGTGTAGCCAAAGCCTTGTTGGGAAAAGAAGTGTTGCCCGATGATCTTCCCTTTGTAACCGGTTCTATTGGTTTATTGGGAACGGCGCCAAGCTGGGATATGATGACTGATTGCGACACATTGTTAATGGTTGGTTCCAGCTTTCCCTATTCCGAATTTCTTCCCAAAGAAGGACAGGCCAAAGCTGTGCAAATAGATATTGAAGGAAAGATGCTCGGCATTCGTTATCCGATGGATGTAAATCTGCAGGGCGATAGCAAGGAAACGCTTCGTGCATTGATCCCTTATTTGAAAAGAAAAGAAGACAGAAGCTGGAGAAACGAAATTGAAGGCAAAGTAGATAAATGGTGGAAGATATTGGATGCAAGAGCACAAAAAGATGCTGATCCTATCAATCCGCAATATGTGTATTGGGAATTATCGAAACGATTGCCGGACAACTGTATTCTTTCTGCCGACAGCGGTTCTACGGCATCTTGGTTTGCAAGAGACCTTAAGATCAGAAGCGGCATGAAAGCTTCTCTTTCCGGAAATCTTGCCACTATGTGTCCCGGAATGCCTTACACCATTGCAGCAAAATTTGCTTACCCCGATCGTGTAGCTATTGGATTGATTGGCGATGGCGCCATGCAAATGCTCGGCATCAATGGACTGATCACCGTTTCAAAATACTGGAAGCGATGGAAAGATCCGAGAATGATCATTCTTGTTTTAAACAATCGTGATTTGAACCAGGTAACATGGGAACAAAGGATCATGGTGGGTGATGCCAAGTTTGAAGGCTCACAGGACGTTCCTGATTTTGCTTATGATGAATATGCAAAATTGCTCGGACTGGAAGGCATTCGCATCGAGCATGCAAGTGAAGTGAAGGATGCACTGGATACAGCAATGATTGTTCAAAGGCCTGTTGTGCTAAATGTATATACCGATCCTTCTGTTCCGCCAATGCCGCCGAATGTAACGTTTGAACAAATGAAAGACTTTGCTTCGGCAATATTCCACGGCGATCCTGATTCATGGGATATGATCAAACAGGCAAGTAAGGATATATGGTCGGAATATTTTCCTGCAAAGGAAGAGAACGAACCTATAAGAAAATAAAGGAGACTTTGACTTCTTTGTAGCTACTGTAAATTTTTGTTCCGTTGCTTCCATAAAAATCTGTTGTGTAAAAGAAACAGTAGCGGAACAAAAAGGTAAACGTTACGCTGTAATTGTGCAACATTGTAAGAAGGGTGATGAAAGATGATGAATAATGACAACCGATGAAGTAGATAAAATTGTTGACCGTGTTGAAATAAGCAAGCTCCATGTATCGGCTTATAAAATTCCTACCGATGCTCCGGAGGCGGACGGCACTATTGCCTGGAACAGTACCACTTTGGTTTTGGTGGAAATAGAAGCCGGCAACAAAACAGGAATTGGTTACAGCTATGCCGATGAAACAAAAGCTTCTCTCATCCATAAGGAATTAAAAGATCTGCTCCTTCAAAAAAATGCTTTAGATATTCAGGGTATCAATCTTTTTCTGACACAACAAATACGTAACAGCGGCACTTGCGGAATTACCATGATGGCCATCTCCGCCATTGACAACGCACTCTGGGATTTAAAAGCAAAAATTTTCGATGTCCCGCTCTGCAAATTGATCGGGCAGGTAAAAGAGTCCATGCTCATTTACGGCAGCGGAGGATTCACTTCTTATAATAAAAAACAATTGCAGCACCAGTTCTCTCATTGGGCAGAACAGGGCATTAGATACATGAAAATGAAAGTAGGCACACATCCTGAAAAAGATGTGCAAAGAGTAAAGGAAGCAAGAGAAGTGTTAGATGATGATGTGCAATTAATGATTGATGCCAATGGCGCTTACAGTGCAAAAGAAGCTTTGCAAAAAGCGAATGAGGTTTTGCCATACAATGTTAGCTGGTTTGAAGAACCTGTTTCGTCCGATAATTTGGAAGGCTTGCATTTCATTCGTGAACAGGCGCCGGCACAAATGAACATTGCAGCAGGAGAATATGGCTACAATCTCCCCTACTTCGAAGCCATACTTCACGCAAAAGCTGTTGATGTATTACAAGCCGATGCTACACGTTGTGGCGGCATCACCGGATTTTTAAAAGCCGGTTTTTTATCTGAAGCACACCAACTTCCTTTCTCTTCTCATTGTGCACCTGCACTGCATTTGCATGCTGCCGTTTGTTTGCCATCATTTTTCATTTCGGAATATTTTCATGATCATGTTCGTATTGAACACATGTTCTTTGACGATGTACCCGAAGTTGAAAACGGCGTTTTGAAACCTGATTTGTCGCGTCCCGGTTTTGGATTTGAATTCAGGCACCGCGACGCGGAGAAATATAAACTCTAAATCTTTTGAAATGATAAACGAAGATGAAAGCCAAAAGCTATGTGAAGTGTCGTCGAGCGAAGCGTCTTCGCTCTAAAAGTCTAAAAGCTAAAAGCTATGCGAAGTGTCTTCGCTTCGCATGACTATTCTATCGCCTCCGGCGATGAGTAGAATAATGAAGCAATCAAGCCAATACTGCTTACATAATTTTTCAACAGTAGTTAAAACGGAGCTCTATGTCAATACAGCACACAAAGTCAAAAGAAAAAGGAAATAAAATTTCGGAAATTCCGAAGCCGGAAGTGCATATACAATTTAACAACGAATCCAGGGTAGATGGAACAGAGGTGGACACCCGCTTTCAAACAAAATACTCATTTGGTGTTGATGCCAAAAAAATAGAAAAAGAATTAAAGAAAAAAATCGCCGGTGAGGTCCGCTTTGATGATGGCAGCCGTGCACTGTATTCAACCGATGCTTCCAACTACCGTCAAATTCCTATTGGTGTGGTGCTTCCCAAAACAGAAGAAGACATCATTAACACCATCGCCATCTGCAAAAAATACAATGCACCTATTCTAAGTCGCGGTGGCGGAACGTCTTTAGCCGGACAATGCTGCAATGTTGCTGTAATGATGGATATGAGCAAGTACTACAGCCAGGTGCTGCATATTGATAAAGACAAACAATTGGTAACCGTTCAGCCCGGAATTGTGTTGGATGAAATGCGTCACACTACTGAACGTAAAGCAGGATTAACTTTTGGTCCCGACCCGGCAACACATGACCACTGTACACTTGGTGGCATGTTGGGAAATAATTCCTGTGGTGTGCATTCGGTGATGGCGCAGTTCTATGGTTACGGTGCACGAACATCGGACAACACGGAAAGCATGATTATTGTTACTTACGACGGCATTAAAATGAAAGTGGGCCCAACATCGGATGAAGAGTACGATCAAATACAAAAAGAAGGCGGACGCAAAGCAGAGATCTACAAAAAAATGCGTGACCTCCGTGATAAATACGCCGACCTCATTCGAAAAAAATTTCCAAACATTCCCAGGCGTGTTTCCGGTTATAATCTTCCGGCGTTATTACCAGAAAATGGTTTTAATGTAGCACATGCTTTGATTGGCTCCGAAAGCACATTGGTTACGATCACTGAAGCAACATTGAAATTAATTACCACACCTAAAGAAAGAAGTTTATTGGTGTTAGGCTATTCCAACCTTCCTGATTCAGGTTATGCTGTTCCTGAAATCATGAAACATGAACCTATTGGCTTGGAAGGTATGGATGATCTGCTCATTGAATTTATGCGGCGCAAAGGTTTGAACATAAAAGATATTCCTTTATTACCGCAAGGCAATGCCTGGCTGATGGTAGAATTTGGCGGCAATAGCAAAGAAGACTCCGACAACAAAGCAAAAAAATTGATGGATGAATTGAAGAAGAAAAACAATCCGCCAACAATGAGTTTGTTCGACGATCCTGCACAGGAAAAGAAATTGTGGGAAATCCGTGAATCTGGTTTAGGTGCCACTGCATGGGTTCCCGGTGAACCCAATGGTGGCCCCGGTTGGGAGGACAGTGCAGTTGATCCCAAGAATGTTGGTGATTATCTCAAAGACCTTCGTGCTTTGTTTGATAAATACGGGCTCAAGCCTTCCATCTACGGACACTTCGGACAAGGTTGTATTCACTGCCGTATTGGTTTTGATTTCCTTTCGAAAGATGGGATTGAATTATACAAACAGTTCACAGTTGAAGCAGCACACCTGGTAGTGAAGTATGGCGGTTCGCTTAGTGGCGAACATGGCGATGGACAAGCTCGTGGCGATTTGCTTCCTATCATGTTTGGTGATGAACTGGTAGAAGCTTTCAAAGAATTTAAAGCCATTTGGGACCCGCAATGGAGAATGAACCCCGGAAAAATTGTAAACACCTACGGACAAACCAATGATCTGCGTTTAGGTGTTGATTACAATCCTCCCAAACTGAAAACGCATTTTAAATTTCCGGACGACGCTTACAGTTGGGAACGCATTACACTCAAATGCGTTGGTGTTGGCGAATGCAGAAGGCATGAAGGTGGTGTAATGTGTCCGAGCTATATGGTCACCCGTGAAGAAATGCACAGCACCCGCGGACGTTCCCGATTGCTCTATGAAATGTTGCACGGCGATGTGTTGAAAGGCGGATGGAAAGACGAACATGTAAAGGAAGCATTGGATCTATGTTTGGCATGTAAAGGATGCAAAGGCGATTGTCCGGTGAATGTGGACATGGCTACTTATAAATCAGAATTTCTTTCGCATTATTATGAAAAGAAAATGAGGCCGAGAACCGCTTATGTTTTTGGATGGATCTATTGGTGGAGCAGGATCGCTTCGAAAATGCCGGGCTTTGTCAATTTTTTAATGCATGCTCCTATTGTCAGCAGCCTTACAAAAGCAATTGCCGGAATTGCACCACAACGCAAGATGCCGAGGTATGCGGAACGAACATTTAAAAGTTGGTTTTTCGAAAGGCAAAAGGTGAAAGGTGAAAGGTCGAACAAGGAAAGAACTATGAATAAAGAAGGAATTGGCCGGTCTAAAGAACTTCAAACTGTTATTCTTTGGGCCGATACCTTCAATAATAATTTTCTGCCACAAACATTGGTAGCCGGTGTGGAAGTATTAGAAGCTGCAGGATTTAATGTGGTGGTTCCTAAAAAATCATTGTGCTGCGGAAGACCGTTGTATGATTTTGGAATGTTGAACACAGCCAAACGAATGTTGATTGAAATTATGGATACACTTCGTGATGAGATAAAGAACGGCGTTCCGATTGTTGGACTGGAACCCAGTTGTGTAGCGGTTTTCAGAGATGAGTTGCACAATTTGTTTCCACATGATGAACAGGCAACGCGTTTGTCAAAGCAAGTGTTTACGCTGGGCGAATTTTTAGAAAAGAAAGCTCCTGATTTTAAAATTCCGCAGCTCAAACAGAAAGCAATTGTTCACGGACACTGTCATCACCGTTCCATTATGAAGATGGATTGTGAAAAGAAAGTGCTGGATGAATCAGGATTGGATTATGAAATATTGCCCACCACCTGTTGCGGCATGGCCGGGTATTTTGGTTATGAGAAAGGACAACATTATGATGTTTCCATTAAAGCAGGAGAACAATTGTTGTTACCAAAAGTTCGCGAGGCAGATGACACAACGATTATTATTTCAGACGGGTTTAGCTGCCGTGAGCAGATAGAACAGGAAACCGACCGAAAAGGAATGCACTTAGCGCAGGTATTGCAAATGGCTTTGCATGAACAGAATGAAAAAACAAGGCTACCGGAGAAAAAATATGTGGATGGAATGGCTTTGAAAAACCCGAACAAAACGAGAAACAATTTATTGTTGATCGGTGTGGTAGCGTTGGGCATTACGTATGTAATGATGAAAAAGAGTAAGAACAGTTGAATCACATACGCATAAAATAAAACACAGAGAAACAGGGCTTCATTCTATGTGGTCTTGTGTGGCTCAAAAGAACTGTGGGTAGAAGAATGATTGAAAACAATAGTGAATCTTGCGTAAGCAAGGGCTGTGCGTAGCTTCCCTCTCAAACGGAGAGGGAGTTATAGGGTGAGGCCGAAACCAACAATAAAAGAACTGTTGATTTCTGTAGTGAGCTTTGAATGTGATGATAAGAATTACTGAACGCACAAGTGAGTGACACAACAGAAGACGATAGTAGTAATACAGCTAAGTACGAAATATACTGAGAGTTAAAACAGAGAAAGAGAAAAAGAGTGAACCCGAACAATCCTCCTTATCTCATTTAATCTCTTAGCAAATGATTTGATAACTATTTTAAAAGAATAACTCAACATGCAATACAAATTATTGGACGGAATTGGCGATGCCACCTATGCACTGGTTTTTGACTCCGGCGATGAGGTGATGGACATACTGAAAACATTTGCGAATGAGCATTGTTTGAAAGCGGCACGTTTTACAGCCATTGGCGCTTTCAGTAAAGTAGAGTTGGGATTTTTTGATTTCGGCATCAAGGACTATAAAAAAATTCCGGTGAATGAACAGCTGGAAGTGCTTTCATTAATTGGTGATGTGGCTCTGTTCGGTGATGAGTCCAAACTGCATGCGCATGTTGTGGTTGGAAAATCGGACGGAACAGCCATGGGCGGACATTTATTAAAAGCTACCGTGCATCCGACTTTGGAACTGATTTTGGAAGAAACTCCAGGGTATTTGCAAAGAAGAATTGATGAAGAAACAGGCCTGGCTTTGATTGATATTGGTGAATTTGAAAATCACAGATGATGATCCCGGAATGGCTCAAGGCTGGATTGTGGGGATTGATAGCAGGATCGGCATTGGTGCTTGGTGCGCTCATTGGCTATTATGCACACATTAGTAAACGATGGATTGCTGCGGTCATGTCCTTTGGTAGTGGTGTTTTAATTTCCGCCCTTTCATTCGATTTGATGGATGAGGCCTATAAAACAGGTGGGTTCGGTTCCACTGCTATTGGTTTTATTGGTGGTGCCTTTGTTTACACGATGGCTAATGTTATTCTCGCAAAGAAAGGGGCTAAACACCGCAAACGTTCAGGTGCAGGCAAGCAACCTTCTGAAAGTGAAAACAGCGGAAGCGGAATGGCCATTGCGCTGGGTTCGTTGATGGATGGAATTCCTGAATCTATCGTTATTGGTGTTAGTATGATCCATTCCGGTGCTGTAAGTATGGTAGCCGTGATCGCTATTTTTTTATCGAATGTTCCGGAAGGATTATCCAGTTCAGCCGGTATGAAAAAAGCAAAAAGACCGGCAAGCTATGTTTTTTTAATATGGGCCGGCAT
>JAICTW010000222.1 GCA_025936195.1 Flavisolibacter sp. | reverse complement strand
TATGAGCCCATCTGCATTGCTGCTATTTGGCTTCTCTTGCGTCGCACTCTTTTACGTACTTATCGCTTATCATCATTTGCGAAGTTCACTACTAGTTTCAATTATTCTTTTATTAGAAGAACTGTTTCGTTAGGCTGAGTCACAGAAGACGCGAAGCATTTTGCAGCGGATGCATTAATTTTTTCCTTGCGGTCTTTGCGTGTTCTTTGTGCTCTTTGCGGCGCTCAGAAACTTCGAATAAAATACTTTCAATTCCATTGATGACACTTGCCTAATGCTCAACAGACTCGTTACAGTACAAGAGAGTGATGGCGCCTGCTGCGCCACAGGCTACAACCGAAGACGATAGTAGCAATGCAGCTAAGTACAAAATCATTCAACTCTATTTTAAAGAACTACTTCAAATAAAAAGTAAAATCTAAATCGTAAACGCTTAAATACACCTCAATCAAAACTGAAAACAGAAAGCTCTCTTCAACCTACGTTCCCCCGCCAAGTGACAGGGGGCCTGTCGTAATCGGAACCGGTGCTGTTCTTATTTCCACATCGGCTTTATTAATTCTTACATCAATTTTTGTGAGTGGCTTTGGAGGTGGCCCTGCAGCAACCGTTCCATCTTTGTAATATGCACCACCATGACAGGGACACATGAACAGTTGTGCACCGGCTTCCCAGCGAACGGGGCATCCTAGATGCGTGCAGTGTGCAGAGAAAGCAATGAATTTATTTTCACTCTCTCTTCTTAACCATGCGGCGGCTTTTGCCGTAACGCCAGCCCAGGGCAAAGGATCTGCATTGACATAGGTGATCAGTTTTGTTTCACCGACGGGAATGTCCGCTACATTGGCCACCTTTCTCCAGGTTTGCTTTTGCTTTTCCAATAGAGGTCCAAGCAAAGCACTTAAAATAGGAACAGCAACAACCGCTGCAGGAACGGCTCCCGCTAAAAGGCTTAACCGTTCTAAAAATTTTCTTCTGTCAATCTTCGTCTCCTCGTTCATGTAACAATTCTTTTATCCATCCGTAAAATGAAATACACATGCCGATGAATCCGGCAAGGGAAATGATCCAGTTTGCCAATAAGCCCCAGCAAACAAAGAGCAACGAAATGGCCAACACAAAAGGCATGTAGGTGGGCCTCGGCAAAATCTCCGGCTTGGCTTTTACAAATTCCTGCGTGATGGGTTTCTCCTGTTTGATCTCCTCATTCATTTATTATTTTTTGTGTATAGACGCAATGTTTTGCGTTTCTACAGGTGAAAACCATTGAACCAATAAATACATGGCGCCTGTTACATAGATCAGGCAACAAGGCACCCACATGATCAATCCTGCAGCCTGTTGATCCATAGATTGCGTGATTCCCCATTGTTGCGAAATAATTTTATTTAATCCATACACATCATTCATGGAAAGAAAATGGTGATACATACCTGTGGGTGCAAAAGTGATGAGCACACCAAGCAGCGAACATCCAATACAGGCAGTGAATAAGTACACCACTCCCGACAAAGCATCTATCCGGTATTCTTTATTGGAATGAATGACCGGTGCGCTGAATAAAACGCCTGCAATAATTAAAGTCAATGCTTCGATGACAGAAATACTACTGAAACTGCTTTGATGCATGGATGACATAGCCGCATTGAAAATGACCGGCACATGCCAGAACCACATCATGCCTACACCGGTGAGCCAACCAAGTAAAGGATGTTGCTTCAGAAAAGAAAAGAAGCTATTGAATTGTTTTTTCTGCGATGATAAACTTAACACCAACAAAGGACCAACACAAAGTAATAACAGCACATGCACTACCATGTGTGCAGAAAATAAATAGTGCTCGGATAAAATATGCAGCGGCGAAAAAAAGCAGATGATGAGAAAGAAGAAAAGAAAGATGTTGAAAACAATTTTGGAAAAGCTCTTCGTGAGCACAACAAAAATCATCAATGTCAAAAACAAGAACACTGATGAAAGATCAAAGCTCCAAAAGGTGAGTAGCTGTTTCATAAAATATAGGTCAATACGTAAATGGTAGTAAAAACAAAAATCCAGACCACATCCACAAAATGCCAGTAAATGCCAACGGTACTAATGACCGTGGACTTATTATTCAACAAATAGCCATTCATTGTCAGTACCAGCACAATGGTTAAAATGATCAAACCGATGAGCACATGCAATCCATGAAAGCCCGTTAGTGTATAAAAGGCAGAACCGAATTCGCTTTTGCTGATCAAAACATTTTCTTTGATGAGGTTATAGTATTCACGTCCTTGTCCGAATAAAAAAATAATTCCCAATACAATCGTAACAATCAGCCAAGCTTTCATTCCCTTGATGTTTTGCTTCAGGTGATTTTTTTCTGCCCGCCAAAAAGTAAAGCTGCTGCTCAATAAAACTATCGTGAACAAACCTGTTGTTTTAATATGCAAGTGCTCGGCAACCTGTTTTTGAAAATTTCCATTCTTCCAAAAGAACAGGTAAGCCACAATTAAACAAATGAAAAATATGGCTTCGGAGCCTATGGTTAATTTCATCATCAGTTTGTTCATAGTCAATAGTCAATAGTCAATAGTGAATAGTGAATAGTGAGTGCCTTAACTGATCATTCCTGATAACAGCTTAAAGCACTGTATCATTGAAATTCCTAAAGCTTCTAAATCGAGTTCATCTAAATAGCTCAATGCCTTGGCAATGTCTAGCGCAGCATCAATTTCAATAATCGAACCTCTTGACACTTCATAATATCTTTTTCTCTCTGTGTCTGATTTTCGTGAAGCACCTTCCGCAATATTCAAATGAACAGAAAGTGCAGCTCTTCTTATTTGCGAGATCATTCCAAACTTTTCTTCCGCTGGTAATTGCTTTGTCAGTCTATAACATTCGATAACGAATTTTTTTGAAGCGGTATAAACTTCCAGTTTTTGATGATTGAGTGTTAAAAACATGGTTTTTAGTTTATACAGAAAGTTACTCATTTCAAGTAAGTATTGACTATTCACCATTGCCCATTCACCTAATCATAGTCACGATTGTGCGGATTCTTCAAATCATAAAATGGTCTTCTGCTTGTTACCACAGGTACATCAACAAAATTTTTTTCATTGGGCGGAGCGCCTGCATACCATTCCAGCGTGAACGCATTCCAGGGATCATTATTTTCCATTACTTCCTTCTTCATTGTTTTGTAAATGTTATAGATCAGAACAACAACGGCTACTCCCATTAAATAAGCTCCTGAAGTGGAAAGAAAATTTAAAAGAGTATAATAAGGAATGTTTTGGTAAGTATAAACTCTCCTCGGCATTCCCATCAATCCTAAAAAATGTTGCAGAAAAAAAGTGAGATTGAAGCCAATTACAAATAACCAGAAAAACCATCTGCCCAATTTTTCATTGAGCATTCTGCCGGTAATTTTCGGGAACCAGTAAAACAAAGCAGAGAATAATCCAAGCAATGAGCCGCCCAACAAAACGTAATGTAAATGAGCCACTACAAAATACGTATCCGTCAGTTGCCAGTCTATAGGCACAATGCTGAACTCAATGCCACTCAAGCCGCCAATGGTGAATTCAATCAAAAAAGCAATGGCGAATAACATGGATGTGGTCAGTCTTATTTTTCCGCCGTACATGGTTCCGATCCAGTTAAAAATTTTAATTCCGGTTGGGATGCCGATCAGCATACTGCTGGCAGCAAAAAAGCTGTTGGCTGTGTTTCCCAGTCCGGCAGCAAACATGTGGTGCGCCCAAACACCAAAGGATAACAATCCAATGGCAACGGTAGATGCTGCTACAAAAACATAACCGAATATTTTTTTCTGGGAAAATACCTGGAATACTTCCGAGTAAATTCCAAAAGCTGGCAGAATTAAAATATACACTTCAGGATGACCGAACATCCAGAACAGATGTTGCCATAACAAAGCGGAGCCGCCTGCTGTAGTGTTGAAGAAGTGGGCGTCCATCAAACGATCAAGCACCAGCATACAAATGGCTGCGTTCAGTGAAGGCATGGCGGCAATAATTAAAAACCCATTCACCAATGCCATCCAAACAAACAAGGGCAAGCGTTTTAAGCTCATGCCTTTTACACGCATCTTCAAAACCGTAACAACAATATTGATGGCTGTGGTAACACTTCCAATTCCGGCCAGCAACAAACCCATTGCATAATAATTCACACCGGAGTTGGAATAATTCTCTTCATTCAACGGAGCATAATTAAACCACCCCGCATTAGGTGCACCACCGGCAGCGAAACTGAAATACAAAAGCAGCCCTCCAAAAAAACTGATCCAGAAAGAAAATGCATTCAATCTTGGGAAGGCCATTTCGTTGGCGCCGATCATTAAGGGAACCATGTAAACTGTCAGTCCAAGCAATGCAGGCATCATCACAAAAAAGATCATGGTTACACCATGCATGGTAAAGATCTGATTGTATGCATCGGGCGATAGAAAATGATTGTTGGCAACAGCCAGTTGTGTTCGCATCAATAAAGCTTCCACACCACCAATAACAAAAAACAAAAGCGCTGCAAGTAAATACAATTTTCCGATCACTTTATGATCCACACTCGATAGCCAACGCAACAAAGTCCTGTCTCTGTGTGCAACAGGCAAATCGTTTTCAACGCTATCTAACGAAATTGCTTTCATTCTTTTTGTTTAACGGGTAGGATCGTGTATCATTTATTGCTGCTATCAACTGAAATAACTTTCAATCATTTCAAACTATACAAATAAGTTGCGATGTCCTTTACTGTTGAATCATCCAAATGAAAATCGGGCATGCGGGCACCGGGCTTTATCTGCTGCGGATCTTTGATCCAACTCTCGAGGTTTTGCAAATTGTTTTCCAAAAGGCCGGCTAATAAAGTTTCGCGGCTGGCAAGATGTGTAAGGTCGGGACCAACAGAGCCATTCGCTGCTGTGCCATTAATGCGATGGCAATTGCCGCATGTTTTGGTCATAAATAATTGTGCCCCGCTGCTTGCCGATGTATTCACTGCAGGTTGCTGTTGCTGTAACCAGTTGTTGAAATCTTCTTCTGTCTGCGCCACTACTTTAATGCGCATATGTGCATGTTGCGCTCCGCAGAACTCACTGCAAATGCCATAGTAATCTCCAGGCTCTTTAATGGTGAGCCATAAATAATTTTCCTGTGAGGGTATCATGTCCATCTTGTTACCAAATTGCGGGACCCACCAATCATGAATAACATCAGCAGCCAATAACTTCAATAATATTTTTTTTCCTGCAGGTAAATGAATTTCATTGGCGGTAGTGACATTGGCAGAAGGATAACTAGCTTGCCACCACCATTGATGCGCTGTAATGATGGCATCAGGAGTTTGTCCTTTAGCGGATGGCTCAACGCTGTTGATGGTTTTAATATTGAGATAAAGAAAAACGGCCACAAGTAAGCTGGGAATACCGATCATAAAGATTTCCCACTTGCGGTTTAATGTTTTTAGAGCAGCGTTATTTTTTCTTTCCCTGTATTTATAAACAACATAAGAAGTGAAAGCAACAACGGTCAGTAAT
>JAICTW010000070.1 GCA_025936195.1 Flavisolibacter sp. | reverse complement strand
TTAACTGCTTTAAAAAATCGTCAATTAACTGTTGTTTCTGTTCCATAAACTGTGGTTTTAAAATTAAAAAAATAGTTGGGGTTGCAACCCCAACTATTTTTTACTTACACAGTTTGTGAAACAGTGCTAAACTTTTTTTACTTACATTGTTTATGAGATAGTGCTAATTCATTAAAGGCATAACTCAATTAAAGATTTTAATTAAACTATCCCTGCAAACAATTCGGCCTAAATTGTCATTTAGTTCAGAATAAATTCTCAGTTTACCTCCTTTATTGATTCTTAGATCTAAGAAGTGGTATCTATTCTTCTCAATGGATTGCTTCCTGTCATTTGTCATTACAAGAATCTCATTTGTATAGCCTTCTGGTTCAGAATAAAAAATCGTAACGTCATATCCACTTTCAGAAATTTTTCTTACCTCAAGATTAGGGCTTAAACAAACTCCTTCTTCCTTTATTAACTGCTTGTTCGAAGAATCAAATTTTTTTACATAATACACATCTTGTTTCAAATCCCTTTCATTGTACAATATCAGATTATTTTGATAGTAATAAAAAATTGGCCCCACTGGCTTACCTCCCCGGAAATAACCTCTGGAGATAAGATGGCCGCCTTTATCATATGAAAAGCAGTCGCCGTCCAAAATATCGTTCTTATAATTAACTTTATCTTTTAATAAACCATTTTTATAATAGTACTTCGCTTCTCCATTTTTCATTTTCCCTACTGTTTTGAATTCTGATTTCAACTCGCCACTTCTATAGAATTCCCTTTTCATCACTTCATTATTTCGACAGGAGAATAATAAAAAACAGATAAATAGTCTAATTTTCATCAATTGTCTTTTTTTACTTTATTATATCCTTTTGCTTGCGTTTTTCCTGCATGATAGTTTTCCTGAGTATTTACTTTGTGTTTATTCATACTATCCTTAGGTTCCACCTTGTGACAAACTGTACAAGAATCGCTCCCAGGTGGTAATAAATTCTCATCTTCACTAACTGCGTCCTTTTCCTCTAATGCTTTTTGTGCAGCTTCTTTTAAGTTATCCCAGTGCTCCTTTCCTTCTTTAACGTTGCTCATACTTTCAAGTACGTGTAACACATTTTCAAGCCCTTTCTTATCAAAAGCCTCGAATAATTCTTCAGGTTTTGAATCAAGTCCAGAAAGACCTTTCAACAATATTCCAACGTCAATTGATCCATAAATATGACCTGCATTGTCTTTTAAATCTAATGTAGTCCCGTTATCATTTCCTGTTAGAACGTATCCTGCCTTTTGATAGCTACCCTTTCCATTTGATTGAGCATGTTGATCTCTATAAGGACTGGGTATTTTATAAGCACCGGTTTTGTAAGATGCCCATTCCCAAAATCCACTTTCCATTGGATGCTCATAATCTGGCTTGGAAGATGTAGTTTGAGTTCCTTTTTTCCCGCCACTAAAATCGAGTGTTACAGATACAATAGCGTTATATTTAACATACTCTGGAAGGTTGTCATAACGATTCTGGGCTTCCACATATAAATGATTCTTGTCAGTATAGGTGAGCAGTGGGAATGTACCATTGTCTGTTTTTACATAGATTGTTACGATCTTATCTTTCCCATCTGGATCTTTATAGAAAATTGGATTTGAACCAGCGAACATATAAGGGGATTCATAAGGATGCCTATATTGAGAAGGGTCAGTGCTTAACCATCTTCCAGTTCGTGTGTCGTATATCCTGTTTTCAAAAGCAATTTCATTGCCATCACCCTTTACTTCATCATCCTCTTCTTTACCATTGAATCCATACCTGTAGTTAGTAGCATTATATTTCCGTCCAGGCATCTTAAATCCAAAGGGATAAAAATCTTGTGCACTCACCACATCCGCCACATAATAATCAATCACTCCATCGCTGTTTTGATCTACTCCCTGTTTCTTATCCGAGATCGTCACCAGCACATTACCTAAATGATTGCTTAACTCATACATTTTCTTTCCTCTCTCCAATCCGCTACTGTAAGTAGTTCCAAGCAAAGGCACATTTGTAGTATTATTCAAAGAACTGCTCATATCCACATTTCTGTTCCACACTCCTATCCTGCTGCTTCCATACAGGTGTTGCTCGCTAAGATACAATGTTCCGTTGTTCAAATTTACTCCTGTGTATGTATAAACCGCCATTACATTGCCGCTGGCATCCCTCACATACCAGGTAATGTCAGAAGCAGAAACATTCTTTTTAATCACTTCCTTACTGATCCTGTTGCCTGCTGCGTCATAGGTGTAATTAATGGCTTGCACATCACCTTTATTCAGCGCATTCTTTGTAATACTTAAAATCTTACCATACACACTCCACGTGATATTCGTTATTCGTTCCGAGTTGTCCTTGATCAAATTACCGATCGCATCATACTGGTAGTTGCCATCTGTCTGCCCCTGTTTTATATCATTATACTTATCATACTCACCGGCACTGGCATCCGGCGCCACGTCCACTACTTTATCCAGCTGGTTGGTGCCTGGCTTATAACTGTAAGCCATATTATCCATACTTAATCTTGCTGCATTTCCATTGCGCAGGTAAGAAAGAATATTTCCATTGGCATCATAACTGATCTTCTCTCCATAATCAGGAGTGTAAACTAATCCGTTCCAGTTGTTGGCAATTGAATCAAAGCCACGATACGTATCCATTCCAATCAAGCGGTTCAATTGATCATAGCTGTAATTGTAAAGCTGTGTGCCGTTTAGTTTGTCAATGCTTACGGCCATGGATGAAATATTACCGTTGTATAAAGGCCTGTATGCACTCCCAGGCAGGTATCCGCTATAACCGGGGAACGGGTTCTTTCCACTGATAGAAAAATAATCACCTGTAAAATAATTAAGGCTAAAAGCAAAGGCATCCCTTGCCACGCCGGTAGTTCTTCCATCTCCACCCATATCGCCTCCATTTCCTGAAGGCGTATTAAGTCCTGTAGCATTCAGTCCTTTTAACCAGCCTTGTAAATTATAAGCATAATCCAAACCCTGCACTTTTTGTGTGCCCAATACGGTGCGGGCCAACGGTCCGTGTTTGTAATAATCATAGCGGGCATCATGCTCAACAAGATTGACATCATAAAGCAATAGCTTATTATCACTGGTATAAACATCGGTTAACCGGTTGTCGGCATCATACGAATAACGATGATACAACTGGTCGGCCTGGCCGGGTTGATAATGCACTTCATTCACTTTTCCTGATATTAGGTCATACTTGTAAGCAATCAGTTTAAACCGGTTGTTGCCCTGCGCTGACATTACACCGGAGCGATAGTATTGCATCAATGTATCTACGTTGCCATGAATATCGTAGCTGTATAAAGTGCTGTAATTATATGTACCATAAACGGGCAGATTGAACAAGACGGCTGCAAACAGGTAGTCGTAGGTCCGGGTATACGCTACCCGGTTGCGCAAGGTGTATCCCTTCTGAACAAAAGGAATTGGCTTGGGCAAAGCGGCTGTGACGGCATCGGCTACATCATACACAGTGGTTGTCACCTGCTCGGCTACAACGCGGCTGTTGTTCTCATTGCGATAAACCGCTTTCAACCATGTGTCGAGGGCTTGTGGGCCTCTTGCCAGCGCAGAAGTCATAGCTGTGGTTTGCACTTTCTGTCCCACTTCGGTAATACGTCCCAGCGCATCGTATAAAGTATAGCTCCATTTGCCCTCTGCTTTTTGTTTTGCATTCCGGCTTACGACGAGCCTCCCCAAACGATCATACCAAAATTCGCTATAGCCGCCATCTGGACTTTGCTGCGTCACTACCTGATTCAAACTATTATAACGATAAGTAGTAACTAAACTATGCTCCGGCACCAGCCGGGTTCCTTCGTTACGGCTTTTTGCCACCTGCTTTAACCATTGGGGATCACGGTTAGGATGCACCCCTTCTGGTGATACAGTCTTTATCAGGTTTCCTGCCTGATCGTAATAATACAAAGTGTAGTGGTATTCGCTTACCGGATGTTCTATAGTAAAACGTTCAAGGTTAATGGCATTCAAACATTTTTGCTGATAGGCTTCCGTGAACGAACCAGTCAATGAATCTTTATAAACCCGGTACCTCTCCGTAGCACGAACAATGGCCATACCGGTGCTGTCGGCACATGGATCATTCTGCACTTCAGTGATTATTTCATCTACAGCTTGCCCGCCGCAAAGTCTTGGACCATTGGTGATAACTGGTGGCGGAGGTGCAACCGTACCACAAGGTGTCTGATAAATGCCGCACTTGCTGTAAAGCTGGCCTATCTGGTCATTGGATAAATGTGTACCCAGAGCATTATTGATAAACGCTGTAAAAACATCGCAACGGCTGGCAGAATAATTCACCTGTAGATTTGGCAATTTAGCAACAGGCGTGTAAGAAGTGATTCCCCAGAAGTTGTACGCTTTATAAGAAAGGTTCTCTCTATTAAGCTTAAAGACAACGCCGTAATTGTGGTTATCATTGGCCTGTTGGTACAAGTCTCTTACCAGGTTTGTACAAGTTTGGTTCAGGTAATCTTCATTGCTGAAAAGATCTGATCCACCACTAGCGCCATTGGATATGCTTATGGGTGCAATGGTTAATCTATGTAAAGTATCCGTCTCCGGTTGTGTGCCTGGTACTGTTTGTCCGGGAACAATCAACCCAGTCACCCTTTCAAAAATACCATAAACACTGTCTGTCGTGTTACGATAATGGGCGCCGCAGCAAGGAAAGAATTCTATCTGCTCGGGCTTTGCATATAAGTTAAGTGCTGCATTATTGATGGTTGAATTTTGTGGAAGCACATTGAAATTGAAACTTACGTTATCTCTAATGATCATCCACTGTCCGCCGCTTGTCCATGTTTCAGCCGCTAAAGCAGCACCGGAAGTTGATGTAGACTCCGACGCCAAAACACCTGATCCAGTATAACGGCTAATAAGGTGCGACACTTTGTGCACCGGCACTGTTTTCGTTTCAGTAATAACAGCACCTAAGGAATCAGGATACTTCAGCTTAAAGCTATTTAAAAGCGTTTGCAAAGTATCACAGCAAACAGCAGCTTTATCATTTAATGGCAGTTGATGCAATTGATAACCACAATCATTTACCAGCCAGCTCATAAAATCTTCATAGGTATAGCCGCTGACATTGAGATGTGTATTGAAATACCATTCCAATAGATCTTTCCCTTGCAAATAAGTATCCTCAAGTGGAGGATCTCCCACAAAGAACATGGGGCTAACCGACATACTCTGCATGCTCATTGACTTTGCAGCCGTTTGTTCGACCTGTTCTGCTGAAACCTGTATGGAATCAGCAACAGGAGGCACAGAGTCAATCACAGGCGCGGTTGGCGGCGTTGTAGTAAGACTATTTTCTTCACCGGTATTCAACGATTGCATGCTCATGGTATTGATGCTTAATCGGCTTGCACTTCCCGGAGCTTTTACAATGGCGCCTTTTTCAGGATGAGGAAAATCAGCCATGAAGTTCTTATACGTGGTGATGAGCTGCTGACAGGATATATATTCAGGCTTGGGTGCGCCGGTAGATGCCACCACAATAGATTGACACGAGCCTTGCGTGCAATACGTTGGTTCCACACTGTTAGCTGCATAAATTGAATCAATTTGATTACCGGTGTAATCAGTGCCATTGCGTTGATTATAATAAAAAGCAAAGGCCTTGCTGCAATCAGAGTTATACAAATTACTATCAACACTTTCTTTATAATAAACATAACCCGTGCAGTCATAAGTACCATACATGTACGCATCTTTGATGCTACCGTCCATTAATTCAAGAGTAACTTTTACAGCTCTCGCTGTTGTGGTATAACAACTGGTATTTTCAGTAGTGTAAATAAACTGTGTGGCCAACTTCGGGTTCTTTACAGATCTCACCAGATTATTATCAAACACATAGCGGCTGTTATATCCAAGACCCGGCAAGTTTACGCTGTCGCGATAGAATTGTTCAAACGTTGAAGCATCCGTAACCCAGGAAGGAATTGTATAAAATGTAAAATTAAATACGTGGTTCTCAGGGGCAACCGAAGGTAAATATTTTGAAAGCGGAGTAGAGATTCCATAATAAGCATACGAAGCGCCACTATTTCTGGACGACCACATTTGCTGAAAACAGTTACCCCAATCGTTCACAACAGTAGCATAATATTTCCGGCTCAACTGTTCTGCAGTTGCGGTTCCATTTACAAAATCCTGCGGCAAAACAGTAACCGACTGTAATTCGGAATAGTCAATAAAACCAACGTGTGTATCATTTAGTGGGAAAGGAACAATGGCATGATAATATCCATTTACTGTTTTAATTACACTTTGAAGTTTTGAATCAAAGCCGGTAGTGAAATTTGCGATGGCATATCCGCCGGAAGGGCTTAAACCATGACGCACTTTTAACACCGCATCGGCGGCATTGGTCATTTCAATGGCAGCCTGGGTGAGTTTGTATCCTTTATAAACCTGTCCTTTCTCAATTGCCGAATAATAATTTTTGAAATCAGTAATAATTGCCTGCAGCGTATCTCTGGTAATGGTTGAAGTAATACCTGCCGAATCGCATTGCGCTTTAAAGTCCAAATAATCCGCAGCCGTTTTATTAAAGCCAAAATGCAAGTTCATGTAATGGACAAACAAACTATTTTTCTTTTGCTGAATCGTATCTTCTTCTTCATAAGAGGGCTCAACGCCAGGGAAAAGTGATTTGAACTGATTGTAAGCCTGGTTGAATTCAGCGCATTCAATACACGGATTGCTCACCGCACATTGAAACAACGGAGGAAGATTAATGGGTTGCGGCAAATATTTACATGTGATACTATTATTTCCGAGACCCATCAGTGTATCTAAACTACCTTGCGAAATCCTGGTTTGATAACGCTTTCACAGGAAATCACTGAAATTGATATAGGAAGAAGCAAGGGTGGTGTATTGGTTATAATAGAAGTTGATCTTTGCGTTCACGCAACTATCGGGCTTACCAAAAATTTGTTGTGTTACCAATGGAGCACTATGCTCATAGGATAAAGGCTTATCAATTAAATACGCGTTGCAATTCAAATCAATACTGCGGCCGGTAGAATCATTATAAAATTTAATAACTTCTTCGAAGCTTTTAAAGCGGCTGGTGCTTCCCGGTTTTACCGTATTTGAACCAAAGGGATGATCAAAATCGGCGCCATTGCGACAAACATCAACCAAATAAGAAATGATAATGGCGGAATCCTTTGCTACATCATAATTGCAGGGCGTTTGCAATTGCTGCCACCACCGTGTGGCATAGGCACGGCAGTTATCATCAAAGAATTTATTGGCATCAGCATAGGTCTTAGTACTGTCGGCAACTAAATTGCCAGATGAAGGAGAACCCGCCTGGTTACCGGAAGAATATCCTGCCTGCTGCAATGCTTGTGAAGTGGTAATAAAGTTTGGCCTGCACGGACGAAGATCCTGGCTTGCTGCTGAAGAACTGATGCAGTAATTGATCAACCAGTCATGTTTTATTGAAAGGTATTGGCTTTGGAAGAATTTCCAGGCCATATCCAGATCGCCGGTGCAAAGTTCTGTTTCATTGAAGGCTTTGCCATTCCATTGCATCACGCAGCTTTCATCAATGCGTTTTGTGTTAGCACATTTGGATTGTGCTGTAGCCATTCCCCAAAGAGAAACATAGCCTGCAGACAATCCGACGCCGTAATTGAACAATTTATTTTCAATAGCTGCTCTGGCAGAACTGCTTATTGCATATTGCGTAAAAAGCGGATCGGTATTCAATATACCAAACCCTGAAGCAGGAGTCTGCGTGCTATTTCCTGTAGGATTCAAATAGCCTTTGGCCTTTGCTTCGGCATAGGTTTTTACTTTTGAAAATTCTTCATTCCATTTTAAGCTCTCTATAAATCCCTCATATTTCTGTAAGATGGGGAATTCAGGATGATAGGGTAATAATGTTTCTGCCCAGCTTTTCTGGAAATTATCAATAAACTCCTGGCGGGTTAAGGCCCACGGTTTTACAGGTTGGCCTTCACTACTTATAACAAGCGAAGTATCGCCGTTTTCATCGAGGTAAACAAGATTACTGTTTTGATAATTATTACCTACATTATTGAAAATGGTGTAACAGGTATCATCAGGGGGAATTGTAGCGTATTGGCCAGTCAAAGGATACAAATCTTCCAGCATATCCTGACGATAGCTTTCATACTCGTAATGTACTTCATCAGGTGCATTGCAAATAAGGCCGGCGCGAACACTGTCTTTTTCTTCCTTCAGAATGTCCTCATAAGATTGACAAGTATTGTGTGCAAGGAAAATACTGTCACGATAATATTGCATGCCTGCCTGGCTGATTGACAAAACTTTGGTGATGGTATAACTTCCTGGTTCCAGCCAGCGGCTGAAACTAGTATCAATTGGAATAGCAAGGTCACAGGTAGTATCAATTTGAAAAAGTTTGAAATTACTTTTCTTTACAACAACGGGGCTTCCTCCAAGAAGTTGATTGTTGCAATCGTCTGTGATGGTGATAGTAAGATCATAT
>JAICTW010000762.1 GCA_025936195.1 Flavisolibacter sp. | reverse complement strand
ATTGAAGATTTTCAGCCAGTTAACCGACTGCGTTCGTCAAGATAGCTGTGAATTAAAGTTAATTGTATACAAAAAAGAAGGTCGCCTGCACTAAAGCCCGGCGACCGAAAGCGGAGAGTTAGGGATTCGAACCCCAGGAGGTGTTACCCTCAACAGTTTTCAAGACTGCCGCAATCGACCGCTCTGCCAACTCTCCGGCGCAAATATAGATTCGCAATGTATTCTGGCAAAATTCATTTTACGCTTTCATAAATTATTTGTGGCTTAATTTTAAACTCTTCTCTTAAAAGAAATGAAATGATCTATCAGCAATTGGGCAATTCAGATTTGATGATCAGCAGAATTGGTTTTGGTTGTATGTCATTGAAACCACGCGATGCACAAAGTGAAAAGATTTTACACTGTGCGATTGAGGAAGGCATCAATTATTTTGATACGGCTGATCTGTACGACAAAGGAGCTAATGAAGAATTGTTGGGACGAGTTTTCAAACAAAAAAGAAATGAGATAATTATTGCTACTAAGGCAGGCAATCAATGGAGAAGCGATGGAAGCGGGTGGGACTGGAACCCACGCAAAGAATACATTTTAAAATGTGCTGAACAAAGTTTACAAAGATTGCAAACCGACTACATTGATCTTTTTCAATTGCACGGCGGCACTATGGATGATCCGAAAGAAGAAACCCTGGAAGCCTTTGAACAATTGTTGAAAGAAGGCAAGATCCGTTATTATGGTATTTCATCTATTCGTCCGAATGTTATTCGGTATTGGTCGGAGCATTCGAACATTGTCAGTGTGATGACGCAATACAGTTTGCTTGACAGAAGACCGGAAGAAGAAACGCTGAATCTGCTCAAACAAAAAAATATTGGTGTGGTGATAAGGGGCAGCGTAGCACAGGGACTTCTTATTGATAAGCCATCAAAGCCCTATTTGAATTATTCAGCAGATGAAGTTGGCAAGGCAGCAAAGGCTATTCATAATCTCTCAAACCATCAACGAACACCTGCACAAACTGCTATTCAGTTTGTGTTGGACCATCCTGCCGTTACATCGGCCATTGTGGGAATCAGAACCATGGAACAGTTAAAGGAAGCAGCAGGCACTTTCAATGCTCCATTATTAACGAACGAGGACATGAAACAACTGAAAAATAGTTTGCCTGTCAATTACTATAAAGAACATCGTTAACATAATAAGTGGTTAAAGGAAAATGGTTGCATGTCTTAAGGCATAGTACATGCTTATAAGATGCACCAATCATTCCTATGCGTTTATTAAAGATCACCATTCTCGCCTCCATTCTTTTTTATACAGGATGCAAAAAAGTAGATGTCCAATCCAATCAAACCTCAGACAACAATTGCTTTACTTCCAGCAGCACCATCAGCGGACGGGCAATAGAAGGGCAATATATTGTCACATACAAGAGCACTGATGCTTCTTCCATTTCCAACGAAGAGCTTAAACAGAAGATCAGGGAAATGATCCTTGGCAAAAAGATCAATCCTTCAGCAGTAAAGGCTTCTTTTTCCGGCAGTGTAGGTGGTATTGTTGCCAGTTTAAGTACAAGCGAGGTTGAAGAAATAAAAAAAGATCCTTCTGTAAAAACGGTAGAGCCCGACCGCATCATAGCGTTGAGCACTTGCTTTACTGTTGCAGACCCGACATTAATAACATGGAACGTAAATAAAGTCGGGTACGGGGACGGCACCGGTAAAACGGCATGGATTGTTGACAGCGGAATTGATTTGAACCATCCCGATCTGAATGTGGATAAAACAAGAAGCAAATCCTTCATTCCAAGTGT
>JAICTW010000454.1 GCA_025936195.1 Flavisolibacter sp. | reverse complement strand
GAATTCGTTACCGATTTTTTTGTAGCCCATTTTTTCGTAGAAGCCTATAGCGTGTTTACGGGCATGCATAGTTATTCTTTTATAGCCCCTGTCCCTGGCCAGGTTTTCGGCAAACTGCATCAACGCTTTTCCAATTCCCTTTCCTTGTAAATCATTCATTACAGCCATTTGACGAAGGCGAACGGTCTGTGGATCTTCTTCAAGAAGCATACAACAGCCTAACATGCGTTCATCTTCATAGGCAACTATGTGCAAATTGTTTTTTTCCTTCTCCAGTTCTTCCTGTGTAAAGCTTAACCCTAATGGTTTGCGCAGGATATCGTCACGCAACTTCACCATTTGCTCGTATTCGGCCGTTCCATGATCTATAATTTTCAATGCCATTGATATTGCGTTGAGCGGTTCAATTTACAAATATCTGTCTAAGCCGCAAATTGCAAGTTTTATGCGAGACTTCTTCCAACACGCCAACATTTTTAAAGAGAAAGCCAAAATTTTATTTAATGTAAAAACTTCTATTTTTGCACCACTATAACCAAAATTTTACAAAATGTCAGACATTGCAGCAAGAGTAAAAAAGATCATAGTTGACAAATTAGGCGTTGACGAAGCAGAAGTAACTAATGAAGCTTCTTTCACCAATGATTTGGGTGCCGACTCTTTGGACACCGTAGAATTGATCATGGAATTTGAAAAAGAATTCAACATTTCTATTCCTGACGAACAAGCTGAAACCATTACCACCGTTGGCCAGGCTGTTTCGTATCTGGAAGAACATGCGAAATAAAAAACTGATCTGGTCCCGCAATTGCGGGAAGTATAAAAGTCCGCCTTCCGTTTGCATTTGCATCGTCGAAGGCGGTTTTATCTTACATAAAATTCTTCCGCAGCCTATATGCAGTTAAAACGAGTTGTTGTTACGGGAATGGGAGCTATCACTCCGCTCGGGAATTCTGTTACTGAATACTGGAATAATTTACGCAATGGCGTCAGCGGTTGCGATTTCATCACCAATTTCGATGCTTCCAAATTCAAAACAAGATTTGCCTGCGAGATCAAGAATTTCGATCCAACTAATTTTTTAGATAGAAAAGAAGCGAGAAAGCTTGACCGTTTCACACAAACTGCAGTTGTTGCCAGCGACCAGGCAGTGCAGGATGCCGGCATTGACAAGGGCAATGTGAATGTGGACAGGGTTGGCGTTGTGTTTGCGAGCGGCATTGGCGGCTTGATCACCTTTCAGGAAGAAGTGACCAATTTTGCCAAAGGCGATGGAACGCCCCGTTTCAATCCTTTCTTCATTCCAAAGATGATCCTGGATATAGCTGCCGGACACATTTCTATGCGCCATGGTTTCAGAGGCCCCAACTTTGCTGTGGTGAGTGCCTGTGCTTCTTCCACCAATGCCATGATGGAAGCATTCAATTTAATTCGATTGGGGAAGGCGGACATTATTGTTACCGGTGGTGCGGAAAGTGTAGTGAGTGAAGCAGGAGTTGGGGGATTCAATGCTATGAAAGCATTAAGTGAACGGAATGATGATCCCAAAACCGCCTCCCGTCCTTACGATAAAGACCGCGATGGATTTGTAATGGGTGAAGCTGCAGGTGTATTGATCTTTGAAGAATACGAACATGCCATTAAAAGAGGCGCAAAAATTTATTGCGAGATCGCGGGTGCCGGTGCTACTGCCGATGCCCATCACATTACGGCTCCCCATCCTGAAGGACTGGGCGCAAAGAACGTGATGTTGCAGGCTTTGGATGATGCAGGAATGCAGCGTGAGGATATTGATTATATTAACACACACGGAACTTCAACGCCTTTAGGAGATATTGCCGAGATAAAGGCGATCATGGATGTTTTTGGAGAACATGCTTATGAATTGAACATCAGTTCTACCAAATCTATGACGGGTCACTGTCTTGGGGCCGCCGGTGTTATTGAAGCAATTGCCTGTATCATGGCTGTGCAAAATGATATTGTGCCTCCGACTATCAATCATTTTACCGACGATCCTGAACTGGATCCAAAACTAAATTTCACGTTTTGGGAAGCACAAAAACGAACAGTGGATGCGGCATTGAGCAACACTTTTGGATTTGGTGGGCACAATGCCTGCACAATCTTTAAAAAATATTCTGCTTAAAAATCGTGTATCTGATATATGAATTTGTGTAATCTCTGATTTAATTTGTAGTTTACAATCTGTGGATTTCTGGAAATCATTCTATAAAAAACATGCTGACCCTTCTTTCAAAAAGCAACTGAAAGGTGTTTTAGGTTATTCACCCGGCAATCCTTCATTGTATAAAACTGCACTCACACACCGTTCGGTAAAAGACAATTCAGACGAAAACAATGAACGTCTTGAGTATTTAGGCGATGCTGTTTTAAGCGCCTTGGTTGCTGATTATTTGTTTAAACGATATCCCTACAAAGAAGAAGGCTTTCTTACCGAAATGCGGAGTAAAATGGTAAACCGACAGCAGCTGAATGATATTGCAGTAAAAATGGGACTGAAAAAAATTACGGTTTACAATAAATCGGATGCATCATTAAAAACGAGCCAGATATTTGGCAATACACTGGAAGCTTTAGTTGGGGCTATTTATTTGGAAAGAGGTTTTAAGAAAACCGCCAAATGGGCCAATGAGCATATTATCATCCCTCACATGTTTATTGAAGATCTGGAAAACCTTGAGATCAATCATAAGAACAAATTATACGGTTGGGCCAATAAGAACGGAAAGCAATTGGAGTTTGAGACATTGAACGAGCAAATGGAAAACGGCAGAAGATTGTTTACCATTGGTGCTGTTATCAATGGTAAAGTAATTGCACAGGGAAAAGCGTTCAATAAAAAAGATGCTTCGCAAATTGCTGCTCAATTGGCTGTTGAAAAATTAGGAATTGTCAATTCAGATTCTCCTTCAGATGTTGCCTAGATCATTTTTTATAGGTGATCCTGTAGATCACACCTTGCCGGTCATCGCTTACTAACAAAGCGCCATCCGGCGCAATGGAAACATCCACAGGCCTTCCGGAAACTTTTTTATTTTCATCAAGCCAGCCGGTGGCAAAAGGAACGTATTCAACAGATTTATTATTTTCTATTTTCACCAGCATTATTCTGTAACCAACAGGTACAGTTCTGTTCCAACTTCCGTGTTGGGCAATAAAAATCTGGTTCTTGTATTCCGGAGGAAACATGTTGCCGGTGTAAAAACGCAATCCCAAAGCAGCAACATGAGCACCCAGTTTCAAAGCAGGTGTCGTATAGTCAGCGCAATTTTTTCCCTTTCCAAATTCCGGATCTAAAATATCGCCTTCGTGGCAAAAAGGATAACCAAAATGCATCCCTTTTTTTGGTGCGGTATTGAGTTCGTCGGATGGAATATCATCTCCCAAGTTATCACGTCCATTATCTGTAAACCATAATTCTTTTGTTTGAG
>JAICTW010000550.1 GCA_025936195.1 Flavisolibacter sp. | reverse complement strand
ATTTCTTCTGCATGTCCCTGTAGTTTTACATAGCTGTATTGCAATTGCAATTTTAGTGAGGAAAACTTGTAATGATAATCTGCTTTTTAATTAAGTTGAATAATTATGTAGTCCTCTGCATTGCTGCTGCCATCGCCTGTAGCGTTGCACTTTTGTACTGCAACATTCTATTGAGCATCGTGAAAGTACAGTTTTCAGCAGCTTCCTTTTGCCTGCATCCTGAATTAATTCTATATTAGAAGAAACCATTTTCAGTCTTATGAAAACGACTGTATTAAAAATTATATTTTCTCTCTTCTATTACAGCATTATGTACGCCTCTTTTGGTCAGGAGAACTGGAAACTGGTGAAGGAGAAAGACGCCATTAAAGTTTATCAACGTGATGGAAAGAATTCTAATTTCAAAAATATTAAAGTAGAATGTACGCTTCAGGGAAATTTTGACAAGCTGATCTCCATCATCAACAACGTTAGCCATTATAAAGAATGGGTGTATAACAGTAAAGCGGCCTCACTTATAAAAAGGATCAGCCCTCATGAATTTTATTACTATACAGAAGCATATTTGCCCTGGCCTTTAGACAACCGCGATGCTGTGATGCATACAACCATTACAAGAGACAGCCTGAACCGTTTTTTGAAGATCAGTTCCGTTGCAACTCCTGATTACCTGCCGAAAAAAAGCGGCAAGGTGCGCATAAGCCATTCGGTTATCAACTGGCATGTAACCAGAGCTACAGCAAACAGCATCCGCATCATTTATACGTTTGAAACGGATCCCGGAGGCAGCGTTCCTTCGTGGCTTGTCAACAGCTTTGCCGATAAAGGGCCGTATGAAAGTTTTAAAAATCTTGCAGGATTATTAAAGAAGTAAAAATTATAGCGCTTTTATTCTAAGCAATCATTCCAAAAAAATATTTCAACAGATTTTATAATTTGTGTTCACGTACAGGCGCAGAGTTTTTGCTCTCTTCTCTCTCCGAACTCTGCTGCAATTATTCGCATCTCACTTTTTTATTGCTTGAAATTTTCAACTTCCTTCCCCTTTCTCATCATCTACCGAAGCTCTGTCGCCGCTCAATAATCTTTCTTCTTTATTGGCGTCATCATAATCTGCAGCTTCTTTTTTAATTGCACGTTCAAGATTCTCATCTGTTGTGGAAGGACCACCTGCATTTAAATGTTCTCTTTCGTTTTCATTCCAGGTTTCCTTTACATTGTTGAGCTCTGTTCCTTTATGAATAGCCTTTGCCATAATTTTTATTTTAGAGAACTCTTGTAGTGAAAAAATTATGCCTTAACCTGAAGCAAAAGGAATCTCCGTTGAGATTCCTTTTATATAAACACACACATGAGAAGAAGACCTTAGAAATTGTCTCTCTTTAATTCAGAAAAACAATTTCCCTATAAATTTTTGAGTGCTTCCATTTTTTCCCACCTGCGTTTGATCTCTTCCACTTCCAACTGATAAAACTCATTGGCTTTTTCAGGAAAGCTATTCTTAATGGTGGTAAAGCGGTTTTCATTATAGAGGAACTCACTCAATTCCACGCTGGGTTGTTTACTGTCAATGGTAAACCGTTGTCCCTTTTCTTTTAATGGATTGAAGCGGAACAAAGGCCAGTAGCCGGTCTTTACAGCAAGACCTTGTTGATTGGCGCCAAACTTCATGTCGTAACCATGTGCAATGCAATGACTGTACGCAATGATCAGCGAAGGACCGGGATAGGCCTCTGCTTCAAGAATTGTTTTTAATGTATGCACATCGTTAGCACCCATAGCGATCTCCGCAACATAAGCGCTGCCGTGAGCAATGGCCTGCATGGCTAAATCTTTTTTGCCCGTGGTTTTTCCTTTGATGGAGAACTTGGCACTTGCACCCAGCGGAGTGGATTTTGATTTTTGTCCACCCGTGTTGGAATACACTTCCGTATCCAACACCAATATGTTGATGTTCTCGCCTGCTGAAAGCACATGATCAAGCCCGCTGAAACCAATATCGTAAGCCCAGCCATCACCACCAATGATCCAAACAGATTTCTTTTCCAATGAATCAGCAATGGCTAACAAACGTTTCGCTGCTGCACTGTTCAACAAACGCAAACGGTTCTTTAACTCATTTACATTTTTACGCTGTGTAATGATATCGGCTTCTTCTGTCTCTGTGTTATTCAGAATAGCATCTGTAAGCTGTTCGCCAACATCCATTTTTAAATTGTTCAACAAGGTTCTTGCATACTCCCGTTTTTGATCGGCTGCGAGTTTCATTCCCAATCCAAATTCAGCATTATCTTCAAACAAGGAGTTAGCCCATGCTGGTCCGCAACCTTCATGATTGGTTGACCACGGTGTAGTTGGCAAATTACCGCCGTAGATAGAAGAACAACCCGTAGCATTGGCCACCATCATTCTGTCGCCAAACAATTGTGTCAACAACTTGATGTAAGGCGTTTCACCACAACCGCTACAAGCGCCTGAAAATTCAAACAAGGGTTGCAACAACTGCGAACCTTTTACAGTGGTTCTTGTTACTCTGGTGCGATCAATATCTGGAATGGATAAGAAGAAGTCCCAGTTCTTTCTTTCATTTTCTCTCAGTGGCAACACCTCTTCCATGTTAATGCCTTTGTGGCCGGGCTGTGTTTTGCTTTCAACCGGACAAACTTCATAACATAAATTACAACTGGTGCAATCATCAACAGAAACCTGAAGCGTATAAGATTCCTGGTCTTTGAAAAATTCTTTACCAACCGGCGCCGTATGTTTGAAGAAATCCGGAGCATCTTTCAATACATCGTTGCTATATACTTTTGGACGAATAGCAGCATGTGGACACACAAAATAACATTTACCACACTGAGAACATAAGGAAGGATCCCAAACAGGTACCTGGTCGGCAATAGCTCTCTTTTCATATTTGGTAGTGGATGATGGATATGTACCATCAGTTGGAAAAGCACTCACCGGAAGATCATCGCCTTCGCCGGAAATAATT
>JAICTW010000760.1 GCA_025936195.1 Flavisolibacter sp. | reverse complement strand
TGAGGATTTTATATAGACCGATCTTCTCTGCTACTATTTTGCTTTGCTTGCGTCGCTCCGTTCAGGGTTCTATAATTCTTATCATCACTTGCGAAGCTCACTACTGTTTTCAACTATTCTTCTAATTCAAAAACCCACCCCGGTTGTTTACAACAAAGTCACTCTCAACTTCGCCCCTAAGGAGCTACCGTGTGTACAGAAGTCTTTACTGGCAAAAGAAAACGATTGATTATAAGTTCTAACAAAGGCACAATGATATTGCTATAGGGAACTGTGGCAAGCGAATTCTGAAGGGATGTCATTACTATAGAAGAAATGATAGCGAATGCAATCTAAACTCCGTAGGAGTGATATTAGATTTCTCTTAGTAAAAGAAATGATTAGCATCTACTCAAATTGATTTGGAATGTCACTCCTTCGGAGTTAGCATAATTCATGAATGCTTGTTTGCTATAATCACGTCATCCCTTCAGGATTTCAATCGAAGAATGTCCGTTGCTGTATGACTCCCCTCTACAGCTTTGCTGGATAGGGGCGGTAGGGTGAGGTGCTCTTCAGCCATGAAGTTTTTTCAATTCAGCAAAGACACTTACACAATGCTCAATAAACTTGTTATAGTACAAGTGTGCGCAACAAAATCTCACAGTAGCAATGCAGATGACTACATAATTACTCAATTTTAAAGAACGCTTCAAAATAAAACGCCTTTGATCTATTCATTAGCTGTTAAAAATTTTTTCAAGAAGAGAACGAAAAATTTTATTCTACTTAACCTCATTTACACTCGTTACTTACACTTCAAACAAATAGTAAGGACATTTATAACCTTGCCTCAATAATATTGGTTTGGCTACATTAAATACTTTAATGCCATCTGTTGTTTGTCCTTCCAATGTGCCCACATGTGCATGACCATGAAAAGCAGCTATCACTTTATGACGGTTAAGCGGTTCTGCCAAACGCGAACAACCAAGGAAAGGATAAATAGGTTCCGGTTCGCCAATCACTGTTTCCTGAATGGGAGAATAATGCAGCACCGCAATCTTTTTTATGTCTCTTTGTTCCGCATCCAATCTGGATAAAGCTCTGTCCAGGTGCAGGGCTTCATCCACCGCTTCCTGGACAAAGGCTTTCATGGCACCTTCGCCAAAAAAAGAAAGCATGTGTTTTCCAAACCCTCCGCCAAAACCTTTTACACCGGCAAAGCCAACATCGTTGATCACAACCGATTCACCATCCAAAACATGCACGCCTTGTTTTAATAAAATCTGGCGGATCAGTTTGTGTCTTCCTTTTTCAAAATCATGATTACCCAAAACCGTAATAACAGGAATGGTGCATGATTTCAATTCTTCAGCTAATACCTCTGCTTCCATTTCATCACCGGTATCGGTAAGATCGCCGGCAATAACCAGTATATCTGCTTTTGAGGAAACCTCCCTGAAATATTCTGTCAGCTTACCTCTGTCTGTTTCTTTTATGTGCACGTCGGCCACCGCAGCAATTTTTGTTTTTGTTGGTGCTTCTTTCATAGCCGTTAAACCGTTTTAATGGTGTATGTTTTATAATTCCATTCTTTGATATCAATCTCGTATTGCGTTTGGTCAATCATTGGCCCGCGACAAACTTTTTCATGAGCGGGAGGAAGATCGTATTGTTCGTTGGCGCGGCGTATCAATTCATCAAACAACCATTTTGGAATGATGTCGTGGTAATCGGTAGGATAACAAAACTGGAACATTAAAAGGTGTGAAAGCAAAATATGCCAGTGCGGTTCCATACGAAAAAGCAAACGCTTCCAATCAAAATTCCTTCCT
>JAICTW010000088.1 GCA_025936195.1 Flavisolibacter sp. | reverse complement strand
CAGGCTTTCGGGTTTTGTCTGGAACCCAATGCATTACCTATAAAAAAATTTTAGCTTTTAACCAGGCAATAGCTAACAGCCAACAGCTCCTGAATTAATGCACTGCCTTATTCCTTGTTACCAGATAAGAGATCAGCAAACCAAAACAGCCAATCACCGCATACGAATATCTGAGACTTGATAGTGCAGAAATATAACCGATCAGCGGAGGTCCCATCAAAAAACCAAAATAGCTCACACTCGATACCATGGCCAATGCAATACCTGGCGGCACTTTTTCATTTTTACCCGCAATACTGTACACCGATGGAATATTGGTGGCCACTCCTAAACCTACCATCATAAACCCTATAGTTGCGGTAACAAGATAGGGAAAGCAAACAGACAATGCCATACCGGAAGACACAAGAATACCACTGATCTGCATGGTATGTTTGCGGCCGATTTTTGAGATCACATAATCACCAAGGAACCTTCCTGTTGCCATCATAACCATGAAAGAAGCATAACCTAAAACCAGCAAAGAACGCGGGGCCTTCACAATTTCCTTAAAGTAAACACCGCTCCAATCGAACATACAACCTTCTGTGGCCATACTGCAAAAAGCAATAATGCCCAATTGCAGCAAAGCACCTTCGGGCTTTACAAAAAAACGCCGTTTGGTTTCCGCGTTTTCAGGTCTGCCGATTACCAAATGCTTATGATTGATGAACACATTGGCCCAGCTTAAAAGGAGTATAATCAAAAAATGCAGATAGGGCCTTACATGCAGGTTGATCATCAGCAAACCAATTAAAGCGCCTGTAAAACCCGCAACGCTCCATGCACCGTGAAAAGAAGTATTGATCGGACGATTATATAATTTTTCGGTTTCTACGCCTTGTGTGTTTAAAGCAATATTGGCCATGTTACCAATCACACCAAATAAAAACAGCGCTAATGCCAGTTGCCAGGGAGCGGCCGCTAATCCTAAATTGCTAAGCGCTACAACATATAAAGGTGCAGCGATAGTGAGTATTTTTTTGCTTCCGTATTTGGTGACCAATGTTGCGGAAACAGGCATGGTGCATAATTGTCCCAATGGTAAACACAATAGTATGCTGCCCAAGCCAGCATCAGAAAGATTGAGCTTGTGTTTGATATCCGGAATACGGCTTGCCCATGAAGCGAAGGCAACGCCTTGTCCAAAATAAAATAAGGCAACGGCTATACGGGTACGTACTAAACTCTTGTATACTTTATTGATTAATGGCTGCTCCTGAACTGCTGTTCTTACTTCCACTTTAGTTCTTTCAGTTTATATGAGTGGCAAAGGTAAGTGTGCAGAGCGTTTTCACTAATTGAAGAGTTGGTGATAGCCTTCGACAAAATACTTGCTGATAATTTTTGAATTATTTCTGTTGAATTTGTTCCAGAACCTGATATCGTTTTTCATGCGTAGTTGGCATTAGATGCGTGTTCACATCAATTTGCATTACCGGAGCCGGATCGCTGTTGTTGGTAGCCGGCCACCTGGGTAATCCCGGACCATTAGGATCTCCTTTCTTTATAAAATTGGCAAAGTATTCCTGCATGATCTTTGACACTTTATGATCATCTGCAGTCCATGCATATACTTTATTGGAACTTAAATTTCCCATGGCATACTCAATTTCTGCGGAATGTACTGCACCTTTTGCGGCAGGCAGTTTTGGAGCGTTGTTATTTCCTTTTTGCACACCGCCTGCAAGTCCGGGAACGGCGTTGCCCATTTCGGAACGCATGGCAGGGCGTGGCCGCGAGTAATAATAGCGATATACCGGTTTGCCTCCGGTCTTTGTTTGCAATTGAGCCCATCGCCATGTGCTGAATGCAATAAACCTTGCGCCGGCTAACTCTGTTGCGGCTTGTTCGGCATCAGCATCGGAATTTACAGCATAAGCTTTTAAAACAGCAGTCGCTTTATCACCGTACAATTTTCGAACTGTGTTTTCAAAATTTTCTTTAGTGGGTTTTTCGTTGCCCATTATGGCACGGTAATCCATCTCCTGTGAGTTCCAGCCAACAAGCAACGGAACATGTGCTTCTTCGCCCGATTGATAAATAGCCAAAGGATCTTTGGGAATGAAATATCCGTCAATGGTCATTGAAAAACGGAAAGGCCCGTATTTGGTGGATGCATTGAGTAAAGAATCCGCGTTCAAGGCTCTGAGTTCGGTTAGAGAATTTGCACCAATACTTTTTGCAAACTGCACACTATTTTGTTCTGCCTGGGAAAGTGGAACAGGAGGTAATGCACCAAGAAGTGAACCACTTTCGCCAATGGCTCCGGCAATCAAATTTTTGGAAAGTGGAGAAATCATTTGAGCACTTACAGAAATGGAACCTGCCGATTCTCCTGCAATGGTGATTTTATCAGGATCGCCGCCAAAGGCTGAAATATTTTTTTTAACCCATTGAATAGCGGCTGCCTGGTCCATTAATCCATAATTGCCTGAGGAATGATGGGAAGATTCCTTTGTAAGTTCAGGATGGGCAAAAAAACCAAAGACACCGAGGCGATAATTTACAGTCAATGCAACAATTCCTTTTTCTGCCATGCTTTCACCATCATAACGTGGTTCGGAACCGTCGCCTGCTACAAATCCGCCTCCATAGAAATAAACAAGCACCGGCAATTTGCCTTTGGTGTTCGGCGTCCACACGTTCAAATACAAACAATCTTCACTCATGCCATTGGAACGGAAATTCATATCGCCAAAAATGGGCGGCTGCATGGCACGTGGACCAAAATCCTTTGCTGCACGTACGCCTTCCCAATTTTTCACAGGTTGAGGCTCTTTCCAGCGAAGATCGCCAACCGGAGGCGCTGCAAAAGGAATTCCTTTGAAAGAATAGACGCCGCTTTTTTCATGATTACCTTCTACAATGCCATTAATAGTTTCTACCTGCGCATTTGATTTTTGAGCTGATGCCTGGCTATGATTTTTATTCTGTGAAAACGCAGTTGCTGTTAGCTGGGTGCAGACTATGGTAAGCAGTGCAAGCCGTTTCATGTAAATGGTTTTCGTAAAATTAATCTGGTCTGTTCAGATTTTTGGGAAATAGTTCAATGAAGAGTGGTTACAAATAATCACAATTTTTTGCTAGATGATCATTCCTCCATTTTGTACCAGTTAAAAAGGGCATGGCATAAAATTTACATCTTTCATTTTGTTCTAAAACTTTTATTATGGCAAACAACAGAAACGAGCAAAACAATGAGGGAAACAACAAAAATCAAAATTCCCGGCAAAACAATGAAAGTAGTAGCAAGCAATCAACCAGTGATAAGCAAAGGCCTCAGGATCGTCTGAAAGACGGGACGAATGATTTACAAAGCGGAGATCAGGATTATAATTCGTCAGATCAAAATAAAAGTACTTCCGGTACGGGAAATAAAATGTAAATACGTTAGTCCGGACGGAACTGTTGTTTAGTTTATAACCCAATGTTGTGGCTGATGCAGAGATAGCAGGCACAAGTTATCTCAATGGGTTTAATCCATACTGTTTAATAATTTCTTCTCCTGCATAAGGGTCTGTAATTAATCCATACTTTTCTGCTATTGCTTTCATCTTATCTGATTCCAGTGGCTTTCCTTTTGTAAAAAAAGGAGCCATCTCCGCAAAATACATTTCAAATGCACCAGGTGAAATGATCTCAATAAAACGGATTCTTTCATTGGTAGTATTCCAAAAGGTGTGAAAAATGCCTCTTGGTTTTATGATGTACTCTCCCGGCCCTGCCATTTCAACTTTGCCGTTTTGAATTACAGATAGCTTGCCTTCCAAAACATAGGAGGTTTCATCTTCGTAGCTGTGTTTGTGCATGGGCGCACCAAGACTTTTGGCTTCCAGCGTATGTTCAACTATGGCAAGAGATCCGTTTACAGTATTGCTTAACACTTTATAAGTTGTACCCAATACATTGAAAAAGACAGTTTCATTTATCTGAACCATATTGTTGATTTCATAAAGCAAAAGTAGGGTTATCACTTAATCAGAAAGGAGCACATCAGGACAATCGAAATGCAAAAAATATATAACTTCAAAGTAAAATCACACATCTGGCTTCTACTTAGCGAAACATACCTATTGAAACAATTATTCTTCTGAAAACCATCAGATGAAAGGCTGCACGAACTGCCGGTTCCCTGTGAGGACAAGTTTTAAAGAAAACTGTATTTATTGTTTCAAAATTTAAAACAAAACACATGACAGCAAAATCAGCAACCGAACTGGTTAGGGAAGCTAAACAGGAAATTGAAAACCTCACACCACAGCAAGTAAAACAGGAGTTGGATGGACCAGGTGTAGTGCTTATTGACATTCGCGAAAGCGAAGAGCTGAAACAAAACGGGAAGATAGGAGGCTCTGTGCATGCACCAAGAGGCATGCTGGAATTCTATGCCGATCCTTCATTGCCTTATCACAGAGAAGAATTTGATTCAGGAAAAAGACTGATCCTGCAATGCGCTTCCGGAGGAAGGTCAGCGCTGGCAGCAAAAACACTGAAGCAAATGGGCTATGAAAATGTAGCACATTTGGATGGTGGACTGAAAGCATGGAAGGAAGCCGGCTTTCCTGTAGATGAATAAATAAATTTATTCATTGCCACTACTCATCAATGCCCAGATGAGACTCTGCTACATCTGTCCAGTGTTCTCTTCTGGCTCTTTCTGCCAGAGTTTCGTTTTTGTGAGACTCTTCTTTTTCACGTTCAGTATTGGCGTGTTGATCTGTTTTTGCCGTGCTTATTTTTTCCTGATTGGGATTTTTATTATCGTTTTTCATAACTTATTATTTTGTCCGGTTTAATAAAACCAAAACCATGCCCGGATGAGATGATTCTCACAAAAGGATTGGACATGGTTTGCAGGTAAACCTTTTAGTTTTTGGGATATGATTAAAGTAAGCACAAGTAAGTTTTGAAACTACCAACCAGATCAGGAAAGAATTGAAACAAGCTATCCACAACTGTAAATTGTGGATAGCCTCAGTTGTTCGAAAGACTTATTGATTTACCGGAACCGGTATCTCCTCCACAAGCAGAATGTTACCCGCTTTATCGAAATAAGTGCAGGTAAGTTTGTTTATGTCTGTTATCCATTTATTCACGCCGGCTTCGATTGCTTGTTTGCGTACAGTTGCAAAATCGGTTTCTCCTTTCTGATGTTTGCTAAGAGCCTCTTTTAATGCTTTTGCAGATGGAATATCAGCAACGTCAATGGGAGGAAACACCGGAGGCGAAGAAAGCATATATCCATTTTCACCATGGAAAAAACTGCGAACATCAGTTGTAAACGTTTCATACCATTTCACACCAAGCTTTTTAAGGTCCTGTACATAAGCCGGAAAATCTGCGCCGGTTTTTACTTTGGAATGCACTGTTTTGATTTGTTCAAGTGTAAACATATTCTTTGATTTTAAATGAAGAATTACATTTCATTATAACGCCAATGATGTATGACGCCGATAAATGATCTGATGTAAAACTCAGTATAAAGCTTTGCCCCAAATTGTAAAAAATCGTTGATCTGCAGGGAAGAGAGGAAACTACTTCTGATTTTGTGAAAAGAATTCTTCAGGAGTTTCGCCGGTAAAGGTTTTGAATTCTTTAATAAAATGAGCCTGATCGTAGTAGCCGGATTCATATCCCAATTCTGTGAGGGATGATGTACGATCGTAACTAAGCAATGTATGTTTGAAGCGAACGATGGAAGCGAATTTCTTGGGTGAGGCACCTGCTATTTGTCTGAACCTTTTCTCCAGCGGGCTTTGGCTGATATGTAATTGTTTGGCAAGTTCTTTTATTCTTAGCGTTCCTTTACTTTTATAAATTAGCGAAATGGCAGTTAGTACTAATGGATCAATTGTATTCTGCTGCATTCTTGAAATAAGAAATTGTTCAATGATATGAATCCTTTCAGCATCTTGCCGTACCTCGCAAAGCTGTTCTTCCAACACTAAAAGTTCAGACCGCAGCATGAAATTGTCCAGTGAAATGCTTTCCCCGAATAGTTCGTGAATGGGTTGCCTGAAGAATGCAGCGGCGCCTCCGTCATTAAAGAAAACGAGCACAGTGCCAATATCCGGAGAGTTTTTAAAAATGCGATAGCGGTCACGTATTCCTGTAATACCGGAAGTAGAAAGCGGCAGTTCTGTCTTGTCTTCAATATGCGATAGCCTGCCACTGTATTGAAATCCTATTACGACTCCTGTATGCGGAAACACTTTATAAGTTCGCTCTTCAGACGTTTCCGATACAACAAAGCATTTTATAAAAGGTTTTAAAGCCTCGCAGGGAATATAGGGTTGATATTTCATTGTAACCTTTTCTTCTTTAAAGATATTGATTGAGAAGGGTAGAATATTATTTCTTTTGAAGAATTTATGGTGCTATGTATCACACTGACAAGCGAGAATGCTGAGTTATTTCTCTGTGGGCTCCGCGCCTCTGCGTCAACTATAATTTTAAATAACCCTGCAGAAATTTTCACTGCACCCAAGGTCTTCATTAACCTTGTAGGGCATAAACTTAATTGCACCAAAAACTACAAATGGCATCTTTTTTCGGGACAAGTATAGTTGTAGATATTTCGCAAAACATAAAACTTTTTTTATGAAAAAAGATAGAAAACACAACAAGCGTCAGCAAGGTCGGGATCGTAACATAGATATCACTACTGATCAATCCGGACTTCATGTTCAACATCGCCCTAAAGGAGCGGAAAAAATGGATGCAAGCTTCAGCGGAGAATCACCAGATGAGGTGGGCAATTCCTCCCGCTATGCTAATACAAGCGATAATGAAAAAGACGAGAGTCGCCCCTAATGGTTGAAGGATTTGCCTTTGGCTAAGTTATTGAGGTATCTTATTAATGTTTGCTGGCAATTATTTCATTGGCAAGGTCAGCTACTGACTTTACTTGTATGTCTTCATGTGTTCTGACCAATTCAGAATTTTGAAAATAATTTTTGCTTTCTGATTTAATGTCCGTGAAATAAGCTAATTCATGAAAATGGTAAGGGGAGAAGATGCATTATGCGTGATACTCTTGTGCGTCCCTCCTTACTATTGTGCCTCTATAAAGCCCGTTTCACCCTTGGTCTTATCAACAAAATTGATTAATGGACGGCCTCCATTATCCAGCGAAAGCTTTATGTCACATTTCAGATAATACTTTTGGCCGAAATGAATATCTTCATCGGCTCTGTCCTGGTGATTTATAGTTTGTGCAATAATTTGAAGATTACCTTCTTTCCATATTTTAAAGATATAAGCCGATTTATTGGACATATCAGCCATTGCCACGCCCTGGCATTTCAATATGAAGTCTGCCAATGAGCCTATAAATTTGCCCGGACGATATACATACAGTAAAGCATACTGTGAAGTATCTTTAAATCGCAGCCTCCTTACTTCCGTTGGCTGTAGTTCAGAAAAAATTCTTTTATCCGTTGCCACCCTCTCAGTTTTCCAAACCGTGTCCGATAAAAAAGGAGATTTGGTTTTTTTGTCGAGGTAATAATCTGTAAGGTAATAGCTGGCATTGTTTACTTCCACGGAAAGTACAAGCTCATGATTTTTGAACAGGTTCGCGTCTTCTTTTTTTAATTTTCCGCCTGACAAATATTTCATTTTGTATTGACATTCGTTTTGCCAGTTTATATTCCAGATAGAAGAATCTCCTGTGATCAGGTTAATGTCCTTTTCTGTCGAACCATTGCGAATAATCTTCCAGCTTTCATTAGTGTTTTTAGGATAGCTGTAAAACGTACCGTTTTTAATGTCACTGCAGGATTGACTGAAACTTTGGTGCTGTGAAAACAAGAGAACAGGCGTCAAAATAAATAAGAAATATATTTTCATAAACAGTTTCTATTAATGAGCTGGTTAAATATATAGGCTGATTTTTGAATTAGCAAATGACTAATGAACGCAATTGAAATGATTTTGATATTCGTATGAATGTTCCGCAAATGTTCACACCAATGATGTTGTTTGGTTTTCTCCTTTTATAAACAGAGTTCTTGCAAAGAACATTCTGAGT
>JAICTW010000686.1 GCA_025936195.1 Flavisolibacter sp. | reverse complement strand
TGCAATGGCTTTCCAATTCACCCACGGCCTGGGAGATTGACCAGGAAATTGGCAAACTTGATACAGATTCTATGGGGAATTCAAAAAAGGGAAAAGGACTTATCAGCTATCTCCGGTATAATATATGGCTTGATGCGACCACGATAGGCCCATTGATGAATAAACAATATTCACCAAAAGAAATTGATGGATTGGTAGAAATGAGCAATGCAGCCAGCAGGTTTGAATTGTATGATATAGGCGCCAAAGCAGCAGTAAAAGAAGTAAGTGAAACACATTTTCCTGATACTTTTAAAATTTAAAATATGGGACCATTATGTTTTGTGCTTATGCCCTTCGGAACCAAATCAGACGGCATCAAAAAAGAAATTGATTTTGATAAGGTGTACAACAGCTTTATCAAACCTGCTATTATCAAGGCTGGCCTCGAACCCATAAGAGCCGATGAAGAAAAGAGCGGTGGCTTTATTCATAAACCCATGTATGAGCGACTGATGTTTTGTGATTTTGCCGTTGCTGACCTTAGTTTTGCCAACGCCAATGTCTTTTATGAGCTGGGTATCCGGCATGCGTTGAAACCCTACACTACTGTAAGTATTTTTGAAATGAACACGAAGCTGCCTTTTGACACGGCTGCTTTAAGAACCTTTCCTTACAACTTTGAAAATGGAGAAGTGCAGGACTTAGATTCAAAAATTACTTCACTTGCCGGCCTCATAAAAATAAACCTGGATGTACAAAAAGCGCAGGAAGACAGCCCGATTGGCCAATTAATCACCCAATATAAATTTCCTGATCTCAACTACCTGCAGCAGGATGCCGATTCGTTTGCCGATAATGTAATCCAGTTAAAAAATCAGAAACAAACATTAATTGATTTGGTGAAACAATGGAAAGCCCTTGACAAGTCAAAGGGAGAAGCTACGACCGATGAAGAAAAAAATAAAACTGAATCGGATAAAAGAGCCATTGTTGATCAAATTGTGCAAATTGAAAAAGGCGAAGGCGATGGACTGCAATATAAATATGATCTTCTTTATGCAATTATTGATGCCTACAAAAGTGTGAATGCTTTTAAAGAGATTGTCAGCATGTTGAAACCTTTGGCAGATGGTAGGTATAATGAAAATATTTATTTAAAACAACAACTTGGCCTTGCCTATAATAAAATCGGCAACCGCGAAGATGCAGAAGCCATGTTGAAAACAATCACTGACAAATATGGCCCTGATCCGGAAACCACGGGATTACTCGGCGCCGTTTATAAAGGAATGATGGATGATAACAAAATGGATGAGGACATGAGCGCCGAGTACCGCAGGCAGGCGATTGATACTTATGTGGAAGGTTTTGAATCTGATCCGAGAGATTATTACCCTGGTATTAACGCACTTACTCTAATGTATTTAGGAGAGGTGAAAGATCCGCGGTTTGACAAGTTTTTACCGATTGTGACTTATGCTATAGAAAGGCAGCTAATATTGAAGCCTAAAGATTACTGGACACAAGCTTCTGGGCTTGAGATTTCGGTTTTGGCCTTGAATGAGGCGGATGCACGAAAATATTTTGCAGCAGCTAAAACCTGCATTCCTGAAAACTGGATGAAAGAATCCACTGCAGCTAATCTGAAAAAAATATATGACAAAGCAATAAGGGCAAGTGATGAACAAAGCCTGCAATGGCTGAAGAATATTATAATGGGACTCGATCCCGAAATTTTTGGATAGCAATGGTTTAATACACCAATTTCTGTAAAACAGATTGTAAATTATAAAGTATGTCAAACTATCTTTACTTCCTGCATGAAGAACAAGGATTAAACAACCGCTTTAATGTTGAAAACCGCTCTGGTGAAGGTTACAACATTGTCGGTCTAAATGATTGGAAAGAACTGATTTCCCTTCTGTTTGAATTGATTTTTTCTGAACAAGACGAGCAAAGCATCGCCAGGCGACAGGATACCAGGATTGAAATTCTGGGTGAATTGGCAGAAATCACAAACCCCAATTTTAATATTTATGAACAGCAGGATTTATTGGAAAATCGTTCTGCCGAAGAACTGGTGGCCACCTTATTGTTGATGCGACTCAGAAGATTTCCAGCTTTGCCAAAAAATAAGTGTCCGCGTTTATTTGTTTCTCACCGGCGGGATGATGCAAAATTTGCGCTTCGCATGGCCAAACTTGCAGAGGAAAACGGTTTTGCTTATTGGGTGGACGTGCTCGATCCAGACCTTAAAATGCTGCAACAAAAAGGAG
>JAICTW010000480.1 GCA_025936195.1 Flavisolibacter sp. | reverse complement strand
GGCACCGCCAGCAGCAGGACCGGCTACAACTGTAGCAGCAGCTGGTTCAATACCATACTCTGATTTTAAGAAATCAGCCAATTCCTGTACTTCTTTTACAGTAAGGCCTACTAATGTTTCTGCAAGATTTTTAACGTCTGCCATTTTAATTTAATTTTTACCGTCTTCATTCCACTTTTAATGTAGTCCGACGGCTGTTTAAAAAAATTGTTTTTATTATAGTTTACCGTTTACAGTTTCACAGTTTACAGTTGGTAGCCGAAAGCAGCACGCATAACTTGTAAACGGTAAACCGTAAACTGACGAACTCTTACTCTGCTGCCGGAGCTTCTGCACCCGCAGCTTGTTTTTCGTGGTGGTGCAACAAAGCCGCCAACACACGTTTTGCAGGTGACTGCAACAAACCGATCACTTCACCGATCAATTCATTCTTCGTTTTGATCTGCGTTAATGTTTTCAGGTTTTTATCACCGCTGTAAATATCACCATTGATGAACGCCGCTTTCAATTCAGGCTTCTCTCCTTTGCTGTCCGTACGGAAAGAGGAAATGATCAGAGCTGGCTCTTTTGGATTTTCAGAAAACATCAAAGCCGTAACGTGGTTCAATGAATCGAACATTCCGCTATAGCTTTCATTACCCAGAGATTCCAACGCTTTTTTGATCAAAGTGTTCTTGGCCACTTTCATTTCAACATTCTTGCTGAAACAGGCACGGCGCAATTTGGTAACCTGGTCAACTGAAAGTGATTCTGTATTGGTAACATAGAAGTTATTGTATTGAGAGAATTTCTCTTTCAACACTTCTATGATCTCATTTTTTTGTTCTTTAGTCATTTTACTTTTTTTTAGTTCCTCAAAGCTCTCTCCCTGAAGGGGAGAGCGGGGAGAGGGGCTTTAGTGAACAAAACCTTTTGTGTCTATTGAAATACCGGGACTCATTGAAGAAGCCATGGTTAAACCTTTCAGGTAAATGCCTTTTGATGTGGAAGGTTTTGCCTTGATGATCGCATTGATCAACTCCTGGGAATTGGCTGCAATTTTATCAGGTGTGAAAGAGACACGTCCGATGGAAGCATGGATGATACCAGCTTTGTCCACCTTGAATGCGATCTTACCACCTTTTACTTCATTAACTGCAGCAGCAACATCATTGGTCACTGTACCTGTTTTTGGATTGGGCATCAGGTTTCTTGGTCCTAATATTTTACCCAAACGGCCGATCTTCGGCATTACGGCAGGAGTGGCAACAATAACGTCAACATCAGTCCAGCCGCCTTCTATTTTACTTACAAATTCATCTAATCCAACATAATCAGCGCCGGCGCCCTTGGCAGCGGCTTCCTGATCGGGGCCACAAAGCACCAATACTTTTTTTGTTTTACCAGTACCGTGAGGAAGTGTAACCGTACCACGGATAGCCTGATCAGCTTTTTTGGGATCAACGCCCAAACGTATATGCAGGTCAACAGACGCATCGAACTTAGTTGTGTTCACTTCTTTTACCAATGCCGAAGCATCTTTCAAAGAGTAAGCCTTGTTCGCATCAACCTTTGCGTTTGCTGCTTTTCTTTTTTTAGGAATGAATGCCATTTTCTAATTCAATTTTAAAGTGTTTTACAAAGTCCCCCACCGGGGATTTAGGGGCTTATTTGTCCCATGGTGCTGTACCTTCTACAGTCAAACCCATGCTGCGAGCTGTACCGGCTACCATGCTCATGGCGCTTTCCAAAGTAAAGGCATTGAGGTCGGGCATTTTGTCTTTGGCAATTTCTTCCACCTGTGCCCATGTTACCTTGCCTACTTTTTGGCGGTTTGGCTCTTTGGAACCACTTTGAACTTTAGCGGCATCCTTTAGCTGAACGGCTGCTGGGGGAGTTTTAATGATAAAGTCGAACGACTTATCAGAATAAACAGTGATTAATACCGGGAGAACTTTTCCCATTTTGTCTTGCGTCCTTGCGTTAAACTGTTTGCAGAATTCCATGATGTTAACACCTTTGGAACCTAACGCCGGACCAATTGGAGGTGCAGGATTGGCCTGGCCACCCTTGCACTGAAGCTTTACGAAGCCAGTGATTTCTTTTGCCATTTTCTTCGATTTATTGGTTCAAGCGACTTTTCATCTCAGCGACTACTGGGTCTCCCAAATTCATCTCTCACCCACCAAAGCTTTAGCGGCGGCGGGCTTTAACCATTCCGCCTTCGTTGAAACTACGGCGGACGCTGAAAGAACTAATTGGGCCGCAAAGATAGGAGTTGATTTGAAATTTCAAATTCGGAATTTGAGATTATTTGTTAACCGGATGTTGGGATTTGGAGAAAAAGAATGAACAACAATGATGGAATGAGCTTTAATAGGAGAATGATTATGAGCCAGAGGCTTGTTTATCTGTTGAACTTTTGTTGCGTCGCTCACTTGTTCGTTCTGTAATTCTATTCAGCACTCTGCAACTGTCATTAAGATTTCAGTCAGCCGCCTGAATTAAATAACCCTGATAAAGCGACTGGTCCCTTGTAGATGCCTTGATAAATTTTCCCGAAACACTTTCAGAAGCAAAATCAGGGAACTGCTGCAAAACCCTGAATGGAATATTTTTCGAAATCAATTCCGAATAACCAATATGATCAACATAATAAATCTTGTCTCCTTCTGAACCACTCATCCATTTATCTAAGTCAACCCTTTGTACCGGCTGATGACTGTAGAACTCAAACCCATTCCTTCTGTTTTCAAAAACACCAAGTTGATGATCAGGATAAAACTTATTTACAAAAGCCGCTGCCTGGTTCTCCCCTTTCAGTGCGGACATCATTGGATACAAAGTAAGATTGAGATAAAAATTAATGAACAGAACCGCCAGGCAGGAGATCAGCAACCATTTTAAATTAATGGAAACAATTTTGGTAAGAATAATTATGATGCATATTAAAATAACAATAGTTCCCGCGAAATAAATCCATTGATAGGATGGCTTCAGCAAAAAATTAATAACCACTGCACCAGTAACAAAAACACTGCTGTAAACTGCCTGAGTTATGGAATAGAATTTCTTCTCTTTATTGGAAAAAATAGAGGTAATAAACGAAGCCGTTAAAATGGAAAAGAAAGGAAACAAAATATTGGTGTAAAAATTCAACTGGAATTTGGAAAGAGAGAAAAACAAAAGCATGGGCACTATCGCAGATGGCGTTACATACTCCAGCAATTTTTTCTTTCTGCCGATAGCAACGATTCTTCTTGCAAACACATAATAAAACACCAAACACCAGGGGGCAAAAGCCCAGAGTAAAGTGTGCACATAATAAAACACATCACCTTTGGGACGTGTGATTGGTCCATTATTTACGAAGCGGCT
>JAICTW010000252.1 GCA_025936195.1 Flavisolibacter sp. | reverse complement strand
TTTTCATCATCAATAATATTACCGCCAATCTTGATAACAAAGAGTTGTTCCATAAATTTATTTCGACTTCAGAATGTCTGAAATTACGGCCTGTGCCGCCCATACACGATTTGATGCTTCCTGTGTTATAATGCTGTTTGGTCCATCTAAAATTTCATCGCTTAATTCTACGTTTCTTCTCACAGGCAGACAATGCATCACCTTTGCATTGTTGGTCAATGCCAGCTTTTCATTCGTCATCATCCATTCAGGATCGTTATTGTAAATGCGACCATAGTCATTGTATGTGCTCCAGTTCTTTACATAAACATAATCGGCATCTTTCAATGCTTCATCCTGGTTGTGTGTTATGGTGGCACCTTTTGTAAATTGTTCATCCAGTTCATAATCTTCAGGATGTGTAATTACAAATTCAGCTTTGCCCCAGGCATTGATCCACTGCGAAAAACTATTGGCTACGCATTGAGGCAATGGTTTTACATGCGGCGCCCAGGTCAATACAATTTTCGGTTTGCGTTTTTCTTTGAAGGTTTCTGTGATCGTAATAACGTCCGTCAAACTTTGAAGCGGATGCAATGTTGCGCTTTCCAAACTCACCACGGGAATGCCGGCATATTTGATGAATTGCTTTATGTACAATTCACTGTAATCTTCTTCTTTGTTTTTTAAAGAAGGGAATGTGCGGATGGCCAGAATGTCAAAATATTTTCCCATGATCGGCGCCGCATCTTTTACGTGTTCCGATGTGCTACCACTCATGATAGCTTCTTCTTCAAACTCTAAAGCCCAACCTTCACTGCCAACATTGAAAACAATGGCTTCCATCCCAAGATTTTGTGCGGCGATTTGCGTACTCAATCTCGTTCGCATGCTTGGATTTAAAAACAAAAGGCCGATACGTTTGTTGGCACCGAGTAATTTATCTTTTAGCGGATTTGCTTTGTACGCTAATGCTTTTTCAACCAAAGCATTAATATTGTTGACGTCGTGAACTGAAATAAATTTTTCCAATGTGTTATATTGATTTTTATACTGAGCTAATGACTACTATTAAGCTTTTGTTGTGTCACTCACTGCAACGTTCTGCTCGCTGGTCAGCACCGTGATAGAGTCCTTCAATGCCTTTAAAAACTCTTCTGCCTGGGCTTTGTTTAGTGATAATGCAGGAAGCAAACGAATGACATTTGGTTTTGCTTCTCCTGTGAAGATGTGATGCCCGAACAACAAGTGCTTGCGCAAAGTTTTGATTTCGTCGGGGACATCAAAACCGATCATCAATCCTTCACCCCGAACATTTTCAATAGCCTCTATTTTTTTCAACTCGCTGATCAGGTAATTGCCGACCGCTTCTGCATTTGTCATGAGGTTTTCTTTCTCCATTACTTCTACTACACCCAATGCAGCAGCACATGCCAAATGATTTCCGCCGAAAGTTGTTCCCAACATTCCGTGTTTGGGCTGAATGTGCGGAGCAATTAAAATTCCGCCAATCGGAAAGCCATTGCCCATTCCTTTCGCCATAGTATAAATATCTGCATTGATGCCCGCATGATCTGCAGCAAAGAATTTTCCGCTTCTTCCATAGCCGCATTGAATTTCGTCAGCAATAAAAACGGCTTTGTATTGATCGCATAGGCTGCGTATCAGTTTAAGAAAACTGTTATTAGCAATATTAATTCCGCCAACACCCTGAATGGTTTCAATGATAACAGCAGCAACCTCATTACCCTTGCTTTGAAAATAATTTTTCAACGCATCTTCGTCATTGAAAGGAAGGAAGTCAATATTGTCTGTTTCATTTACCGGCGCAACAATGTTTTTATTATCTGTGGCTGCAACAGCTAAAGAAGTTCTTCCGTGAAATGCTTTTGAGAAGGCAATAATTTTTTTTCTTCCTGTATAAAATGATGCAAGCTTTAATGCATTCTCATTGGCCTCAGCACCACTGTTTACTAAGAACAATTGATAATCTTCCTTACCGCTTAATTTACCCAGCTTCTCTGCTAACTCTCTCTGAATCGGAATTTGAACAGAGTTAGAGTAGAATGCAATTTTTTCTAACTGATCTTCTATTCTTCGCACCCAATGCGGATGAGTATGTCCAATACTGATGACAGCATGGCCGCCATACAAATCCAAATACTGTACTCCTTTGTCATCCCAAACGTAAGAGCCTTTGGCTTTTACAATGTTGATGTTGTTGATTGGGTAAACGTCAAATAGTTTCATTTCAAGTCCCTGTTTTTTAATTATGGATGTTCTTATTTCTGCTTATACAAGTTGTTTGCAATGTCGGACGATAACCGAATGCCTTTGATGAACGCAGAACTCAATCCCTGGTGTTCCATTTCATTCAATCCTGCAATAGTGCAACCTTTGGGAGAAGTGACTTTATCAATCTCCTCTTCAGGATGTGTTCCATTTGCTATCAAAAGTTTGGCGGCACCGAAAGCAGTTTGTGCAGCGATCTTCAAAGCGTCGTGTGCATGAAATCCAATTTCCACTCCGCCTTGTGATGCAGCACGAATGGTTCTTAAAAAGAAAGCAATGCCGCAGGCGCACAACGCTGTTGCTGCACTCATCATGTCTTCGTTGATAATAATGCTTTGTCCCATGGTATTGAAAAGATCTTGCACTAAAGCAATATCCTTTTGTGTAGCATTGACGGCGGAAATACAAGTCATGCTTTCACCGACTTTCATAGCAGTATTGGGCATGGCGCGGATGATGCGAAGTTTATCACCCAGGGCATTTCTGAAAACACTGGTATGTGCACCCGTAACTACAGAAACTACGAGTTGTTTTTTTAGATCAATGGAAGATTTGATTTGCGAAAGTGCTTCATCCAATTGTTGCGGCAGTACACAAATGAAAATAGCATCAGCATCTTCGATTGCTTTTGCGTTGTCAGTGTTTATATTAAAATTCTTTTTAGATATTTCTGCTAACGCAAGTTTATTGCGGCGGGTGATGGTAATATCGGAAGGCTTACAAACATTTGATTGGATCAAACCTTCAGCAAGTGCTAAACCGATATTTCCTCCTCCAATGATGGCTGCTTTCATATAATGATTTTAAAATGCTAAGGCTTTTAAATTCAGTCCTGCACATTCATCCAATCCAAATAATAAGTTCATGTTCTGCACGGCTTGTCCAGATGCACCTTTTAATAAATTATCCGTAGCCGAATGAATAACGAGTTTAGTTCCTACCTTCTCTAATTGAATGACACATTTATTGGTATTCACCACCTGTTTTAAGAAGATGGCATGCTGACTTAAAAAAGTAAATGGATGATCTTTATAAAATTCTTCATACAAATCAATAAGCTTTTCAAGCGGCCAGTCGCAGGTGATGGTGGAACTGACAAAAATTCCTCTCGGAAAATCGCCACGCCAGGGAACAAAATTCAAAGCTCCGCTTTCGGGTGAATCAGAGAATGAGCCTTGCAACTGATGAAGGGTTTGATGTATCTCTTTTAAATGTTGATGCGATAATGTTTTATAAGCCTGAACATTATTGGCTCTCCAACTGAAGTGCGAAGTAGGAGATAAGCCTTGTCCGGCGCCGGTAGAACCAGTAATACCTGTTGTATAAATTTCATTGAGCAAGCCTGCTTTTGCCAAAGGCAGTAAGCCCAATTGAATGGAAGTGGCGAAGCACCCCGGGTTTGCAATATTTTGAGCTGTTATGATCTTTTCTTTGTTCAATTCAGGAAGACCGTAAACAAATTCTTTGTTTTCGAATTTGGAATTTTTAACGAGGCGAAAATCTTGCGAAAGGTCAATGATCTTTATTTTATCATTAATCTTATTTGCTTCTAAAAATTTTTTTGCTTCACCATGACCAACACACAAAAACAAAACGTCAATATCATCGGATAGTTCACTCGTGAATTTTAAATCAGTATCACCGATCAAATCCTGGTGAACAGATGAAACCATATTACCTGCATTGCTGCGGCTGTGAATAAAAGAAACAGCTACATACGGATGGTGAATGAGTAAGCGTATCAGTTCGCCACCCGTATAACCTGCTCCTCCAACAATGCCAACATTAATTTTTTTCATGTTACTCGCAATTTATTCTGTCGTTTTTGGTAGAAGGCTGTGAACATAAAATGAATTCCAGATCTTCACTGCTTTCGTTTGATATGCGATGCTTCTTTCCTGCTTCAATATGCAAACCTTCACCCTCGTTTATTTCTATAATGGAATCTTCTATTTCAAATTTTGCACTGCCTTTCAAAATATAAAAGAACTGTTGTGCGGTTTGATGATAGTGTTTCGCTTCTTTTGTTCCGGCAGGCATTAATTCCTGCTTCACCGAAAGCGAATCTTCATCAACTAAGTTCCATCCATCACAATTGCTTCCCCATTGGTAATGCTTCAATGGTTGATATTTTGAGACAGCCCCCATCCGACTTCCCCCGGTGGGGAAAGGGTCCTTCGCACTAACCCTGCTTATGGGAGATTCTTTTTTCATTTGTCAGCTTCGTTATGAACAGCGTTCCAAATAGACGTTTGATTTCCGAAAATCCTGCTGAAGCCTCTCACATCTTCTCCTGTAAATCCTGTATTCATCTCGCCATATTTTCCAAACCTGTTGCTCATTAAATCGTATTTCGATTCGATGCCGATGATTTGAAAACGATAAGGAAGCAATTGCACAAACACATCACCTGTTACATTTTGTTGTGAGCTTTCAAAGAAAGCTTCAATATCTCTCATCACCGGATCCAAAATTTGCCCTTCATGCAACCAGTTGCCATAGAACAATGCCAACTGATCTTTCCAATTCAATTGCCATTTGGTGAGTACATGTTTTTCCAAAGCATGATGCGATTTCAAAATGATCATTGGTGCTGCTGCTTCAAATCCTACACGGCCCTTAATGCCAATGATAGTATCGCCAACATGAATGTCTCTTCCAATTCCATAAGGTGAAGCAATGGAAGTCAAATATTGAATGGCTTCTGTTGGATGAGAAAATGCTTTATCATTTACTTTTTTCAACTCACCTTTTTCGAAACTAAGTTTTACTTCTTCGCTTCCTTTCTTTGTTACCTGTGTCGGCCATGCTTCTTCCGGCAAGATTCCTTTTGATGAAAGTGTTTCTTTCCCACCAACGCTTGTTCCCCATAATCCTTTGTTGATCGAATACATGGCTTTGGCAAAATTTATGTCAACG